>JARLGT010000038.1 GCA_031292615.1 Coriobacteriia bacterium
AGCCGAAACGGCCGGTGATGTAGGCCTCTGTGCGCTTGTCGTGTGGAGCCGTAAACATGAGCTTGGTATCTCCGAACTCGACCATCTCCGAGGGCCGGTCCATGAACTCTCGCAACATGAACGCGGTCTCGTCTGAGATTCGAGCTGCCTGTTGCATGTTGTGCGTGACGATGACGATAGTCACCGTATCCCTGAGCTGCCGCACGGTGTCCTCGATCTGCTGGGTCGAGATCGGGTCGAGGGCCGACGCGGGCTCGTCCATCAGGAGGACCTCGGGGTCGTTCGCGAGCGCCCGTGCGATGCACAGCCGCTGCTGTTGCCCGCCGGAGAGTCGACCTCCCGGCTGACCGAGGCGATCCTTGACCTCGTCCCACAGCCCAGCACTGCGAAGGGCCTTCTCAGCCTTCTCCTCGAGCAGGGGACGGGGATACCGGCCGCGCAGCTTCAGACCAGCGACCACGTTCTCAAACACGGTCATCGTCGGGAACGGATTGGGGCGCTGGAACACCATCCCGATCTGTCGGCGGACGTCGACCGGATCGCAATCGGCTGCATAGATGTTGTTTCCGTCAAGCAGGATGCCGCCCGAGACCCGAGCGCCGCGAACCTCCTCGTGCATCCGGTTGATGCAGCGCAGCAGCGTGGACTTGCCGCAGCCAGACGGTCCGATTATGGCGGTCACCGACTGAGGTCGGATGGACAGCTTCACTTCGCTCAGAATCTGGTCCGAGCCGAACCAGGCACTGAGCCCATCAATCGTGAGGGTCGTGGTCACCTAAGCCTCCGCTGTTGACGATCTGAAAGTATGCGAGCCCCGATCGAGAGTGTGAGCACGACCACCAGCAGCACGATTGCGCCGCCCCAGGCAAAGTCGTGCCAAGACACGATCGCGGATTGAGCGTATGTGTAGATCCTCAACGGCACGGCGTCGGTTGGCTGCGTCGGATCGACGTTCATGAAGTCGTTCCCCAGCGCTGTAAGCAGAACCGGCGCGGTCTCGCCCAAGCCGCGGGCGATTGAGAGCATCACGACCGTGAAGATGCCCGGGGCAGCCGTCGGCAGGACGATGCTCAAGACCACCCTCCACCGCGGGACCCCGAGCGCCAGCGCCGCTTCGCGCAAGTCGTCGGGCACGAGGCGCAAGGTCTCCTCGGCGCCACGAGTGATGATGGGCCACATCAGCACCGAAAGTGCAATCGAGGCAGCCACCGCCGAGAACGAGTGCATGGCGGTCACCACGACCGCCCAGATGAAGGCACCGGCGACGATCGAGGGGGTCGACAGTAGAATCTCGGCGACAAACCGAGTCGCCGACGCAAGCCTGCCGCGCCCATACTCCGACAGATAGATCGCCGTCAGGATGCCAAGCGGGACCGATATAAGGATGCCGATTCCGACGATTATCGCCGAGCCCACGATGGCCTGCGAGATACCACCTCCCGGCACACCCGGAGCCGGCGCAGACTGGGTGAAGAAGTCCATGTTGAGCGCCGGTACGCCCTTGAGTAGCACGTAGGTGATGATCAGTACCAGAGGCACGAGCGCGACCCCGCCGGCAGCCCACATCGAAGCACCAAAGATGCGGTCCTTGAGCTTCCTGCTCGCCATTGAGCGCTCGCGCACGACGCCGTGCGATGTCACCGCCTCGTTCATGGTGTCTCCAACGTTGTCAAGACTTCGGACGGCTTGACGGAGAACCTCTCGGCAGTATTGCGAACGAGCATCCTTGATGCGGCTGCAAGGATCAGTGCGATGACCATCAACAGCACAGCCAGCGCCAGCAATGCGGAACGGTGCAACCCGATCGAAGTGGCCTCACGAAACTCGTTAGCGATGACGGCGGGAATCGTATAGCCAGGTGCCAGCAACGACGCGCTGATACCCAACCCGTTACCGATGAGCATCGCCACGGCAATGGTCTCGCCGAGCGCGCGTCCCAGTCCGAGCATGGTCGCGCCCACGATTCCGTTGCGGGCGTACGGCAGGACCGCCATCTTGATGGCCTCGTAGCGCGTGGCGCCCATCGCGAGTGCGGCTTCGCGCAAATCCCCCGGCACGATGGCGATGACCTCGCGAGTAACAGCCGTGATGATAGGGATGACCATGACCGCAAGGATGATTCCAGCGTTGAGCATGTTACCTGCAGAAGGGGTCGGCTGGAAAAGGTTCCCAATGAGCGGCAACCTCCCCAGCGTCGCGCCCAAGGCCGGCTCGAGCGTCGAGTTGAGGAACGGCGCCATCACGAAGATGCCCCACAGGCCGTAGACCACGCTTGGAATCGCCGCTAGCAAGTCGACCAGCACCGTCAGTGGGTTGCGCAGCCATCCCGAGCGCACCTCATTCAACAGGAGCGCCAGTCCGATCGAGACAGGCAGGGCCAACGCGATCGCGATCGTCGAAGTCACAATCGTTCCGTAGATGTACGGGAGCGCGCCGTAGACATCGGTGACCGGGTTCCACTGGGTGCCGGTGATGAACTCCCAGCCGAATGCTCTAAATGTTGGCATGGCCGCGTAGAGCAGCACGCCAAGCATGACGGCGAGCAAACCGATGAGCGCGAGTGACACCGCAACTGATGAGGAACGGAAGATGCCATCACCGATGCGGAGGCGCCGGGTCACCGGCGCCTCCGCGGGTGCTACTTCTTTCGCCCGACGTGGATCATTGGGCAAGAGTCACATCCCTGTAGGTCTGAGTGCGTACCGAGTAACGGCGCGCGGTGTTTACTGGACGCTTGCGGACGCCTTGACTGCCGTTCCGTTTGCCGTGATCTGGCCAATCTGGGAGATCGAGTCCTGTGCGATGGTGGACGGCAGCGGCACGTAGTTAAGCTTGCCAACTTGGGCCTGGCCCTTGGTCAGTGCCCACGTCCAGAAGTCCACAAGCGTCTGGGCCTTGTCCTGATTGGTCTGGCTCTTGTAGATCAGGATGTAGGTGGTGCTTGAGATCGGATAGGCGCCGGGCGTCTTGGAGTCCAAGATGTTGGTCGTCTCGGTGATCGGGAACGACAGGTCCTGGCCTGCCTTGGCGATTCCATCAGCTGTCGGCGCGACGTACGTGCCGTCGGGAGCCTTAATCGACGCTACACCCAAGGTGGTTGTCGCAGCGTACTGCAGCTCGAGGTAGCCGATAGCGCCCTGGGTCTGCGTCATGGCCTGGGCCACGCCGGCGTTGCCGTTGCCGCCTTGGCCGGTGGGCCACTGGACCGCCTTGCCGGCGCCAACTTTGGTCTTCCAATCGGGGCTTTGCATCGAAAGCCACTGGGTGAAGATGCCTGTGGTGCCCGACGAGTCCGCACGGTGTGCGACCTGTATCGGCAAGTTCGGCAACGTCACGCCGGAGTTCTGAGCAGCAATTGCCGGATCGTTCCAGTTCTTGATTTTGCCGAGGAAGATGTTGGCCACCGTCGTGCCATCAAGCTTCAGGGGGCTCGTGATCCCCGGAACGTTGTAGGCCACGACGACGGCGCCAAGAACAGTCGGGAACTCGATGTAGGGATCGGTGATGGCCGAGGCCTCGGAGGACTTCAGCGGCACGTCCGTGGCACCGAAGTCGACCGTCTTGGCCGTGAACTGCGTGATGCCACCACCCGAACCAACCGCCTGATAGTTGATCTTTGCGCCGGGCTCAACCTTGACGAAGTTCTGAGTCCAGAGCGAGTACACGGGCCCGGGGAACGTCGCCCCTGCACCAGTTAGCGAGACGCCGTTAAACGTCGGCGCCGTGGAAGAGCTGGAGTTCGTGGTGCTGCTCGAGCACCCGGTCACACCGACAGCACCGATCGCGAGAATCGCGATTGCGGCAACCGCCATCCACTTGTTGAGCTTCACTTGAGCTCCCCTTCGTCCCTGTTAACGGATTGAGTTGCTAGACGTCAGTGCGTCTCGAGCAATCCTACGGGCGAGCACTGTATGAGGTGGTTACACGGAAGTTAACTCTGGAACACATATGTAAAAGCCTTGTAAAATCCCTTACCGAGGTGTTTCACGCGTGCCATGATGGCCGCGCCAAGGAACCTAGCCGCCGAGAATTGCCGGTGGCCATAGTCGCGAGGAGATCCTCACGTGGCAACGATCCTCGTCGTCGAAGACGACCCGATCATCCGCCAGACCGTTCAGTACTCGCTCAAGCGCGCCGGCTTCTCCGTCGACGCCGTCGCCGATGGCGCGCTGGCTCTCGAGGCCGCCGAGAAGCTCCACCCCGACCTCGTGCTGCTCGACCTCATGCTGCCTGGAATGGACGGCTACGAGATCGCCGAGCGCCTGCGCGCCGAGGACAAAGAGACCGCGATCATCATGGTCACGGCGCTCGACACGGAGCGCGACAAGGTGCGAGGCCTGGATGCCGGCGCCGACGACTACATCACCAAGCCGTTCTCGATGGAGGAGTTGCTCGCCCGCGTGCGCGCCAACCTGCGTCGGGTTCGTGCCAAGGAGACGCTAGCCGACGACCGCATCATGGAAGTCGGCGACCTGGTGATCGAGCCCAGGAGCTTCCGGGTGTCGGTCGCGGGCGAGCAGGTTCGTCTGCGCTTGAAGGAGTTCCAGCTGCTCGTCGCGCTCGCCGAGCACCAGGGGCAGCTGTCCACCCGCCAGATACTGGCCGATGAGGTCTGGGGCTACGAGCACCTCCCCTCCTCACGCACCATCGACGTGCACATCCGTCGATTGCGTCAGGCGATCGAAGACCCATCGCAGTACGTGTACATCCATACCGTCCACGGCATGGGCTACCGATTCGAACCCATCACCAAGAGCATCATCGCCGAGGAGAGCATCCGTCGTTGAGCCGCTTCTCGCGTATCGCTGACTCGTATCGCGCGCGGCTGATCCTTGGCTACGTGCTGGTTGCTGCGGTCTTCGCCCTGGCGTGGGGCTGGTCGCTCTACGGGCCGCTGCAGGACACCGCGCTTCGCCAGCAGCAGCGCAACCTAACGGCGGTGGCGCACTCGGCCTCGCTCTACGCTGCCGAGACCACCGCCTCGGCGACCGATGTCGCCAAGCAGGTGGCGAAGAACTCCGACATCCGGGTGACGATCGTCGCAACGAGCGGCAAAGTGCTTGCCGACTCGGAGAACAACCCGGCCACCATGGAGAACCACCTGAACCGCCCGGAGATTGCGGGGGCTCTGGCCGGCCGCGTCACCTCGGACCGCCGGACCTCGGCGACTGAGGGCATCCAGCAACTCTACGTCGCCGTCCCGGCGATGCTGGGCGGCAAGCAAGTCGCGCTGCGGGTCTCGCAGTCGATGAACGAGATCGACTCGATCGCCCGCACGTCTCGGCAGCTTGGGTTGGCGCTGTTGCTTGCAGCGCTCGTCATCGCAGTGGTTGTTGCGACGTGGGCAAGCGGCGCTGCATCGCGCCCGCTGCGGGAGCTCTCCGTAGTAGCCGAGCGCATGGCAGGTGGCAACCTCTCCACCGAGATCCCCACCGTCCCCACCGACCTTCAGGCGCTCGCACACTCGCTCGAGACGCTACGCCGACAGATGCGCTCACGTCTCGATGCGCTCGAGTCCGAGCAGCGCACGTTGCGAACGGCACTCGACGGGCTGTCCGATGCGGTCTTCCTCCTCGAGGGCGATCACATCCGATTTGCCAACGACGCCGCCAGCCGCCTGTTCAGGGTGCCGGGGAGCGGCTGGCGCGAGAGTGCCATCGACGAGGTCGGCCTGCCGGCGTCGCTCTCCGCAGCGATCTGCTCGCGCTTGGGCACGCTGCGCCCGTACGCCGCCGAGCTCGAGCCCGACCCGCTCGGCACGACGCTGCGCCTCGTCGTCCTGCCCATCGAGCCCGATGCCGAGAACCCCCGGACGCTGGCCGTCGTCTCCGACGTCACCGACCGCGCACGGCTCGAGCGCGTGCGCCGCGACTTCGTCGCCAACGCCAGCCACGAGCTCAAGACGCCGGTCGCCGGCATCCAGCTGCTTGCCGAGTCCGCCGAGACGGCCGCCGAGGACGGCGACATCACGCAGTCGCTCGAGTTCACTCGGCAGATCGAGGCCGAGGCGTACCGGCTCAAGCGTCTCGTCACCGACCTGCTCGACCTGTCACGCCTCGAGTCGGCTCCTGCGCCCGATGCGATCACGGACGTACGCTTGTCGGTCGACAATGCAATCGCCGGACACCGGGGAGCTGCGGGACGCCACGGACTTGCGCTGAATCTGGACCTCTCGGCGATTCGAGGCGTCGACGTGTTCATGGCCGCCGAGCCAACCGACGTGGCCATCGCTCTGGATAACCTGCTGGACAACGCCATCGCCTATACCGAGCAGGGCTCCGTGTCGGTGACCGTGAGGGCCAGCGAGCACAGCGTCCGCATCAAGGTGACGGACACGGGGCCTGGCATCGCACCGGAACACCTCGGCCGCATCTTCGAGCGCTTCTACCGAGTGGACCGTGCGCGCAGCCGCGAGAGCGGCGGCACCGGCCTTGGCCTCGCGCTCGTGCGCCACGTCGTGGAGCGCAGTGGCGGCTCGGTGACGGTGGCCTCAGAGCCCGGCGCGGGCACCACGTTCACGCTCACGATGCCGAGGGCGCACTAGCCGCCCGAGATGCGCGGGGTCGCTCGTCGCTCCTCGGTCACCGCGCCGAAGTAGCAGGCCGTCGTGAACAGCCACCACGCCCCGCCGAAGAGGCACGAGCCCACTACGTCGCCAAACCAGTGCACGCCCAGGTACACACGCGAGAACCCCACCGCGAGGATGATCAGCGTCGAAGCGATCGCGATCCACCGCTTCACGTGACGGCCGGTCGGGACGTTGAGCATCACGAGCACGCAAAACGTCGCGAACAGTAGAAACGCAGCGAGAGTATGGGAGCTCGGCATCGAGTAGTCGTAGAGCATCGGCGTGATGTTCACGCCCACCGGACGCGGCCGGCGAATCATGTTCTTGAGCACGTAGTTGCCTAGACACCAGCCGACGGCCACCGTCATGAAGATGTAGACGACGCCGGCCCAGTTACGGCGCCGGATCATCCACGCTGCCAGAATCAACGAGGCCGGCAGCACGAACTCGAGACTTCCCAGGAAGGTGGCCCAGCCTGCAGCCCGGTCCAAGAACGGGTTGCGCGTCGAGCGGATCGCCGCCGAGATCGCGGAGTCCAGCGGCAAGAAGGCGCGCCACGACATCGCCAGTAGTGTCACCAGCGCCAGCATCGCAAGTGCCCCGAACGCGACCACAATCCAGCCCGAGCGCGGATCGCGCCTCCACAGCCCCGTGCCCCTGCCCGGTGTTGCCACTCGCTCCCCTATCCTGCTGCGTCGACGAGCCGAGCTGCGATCTGCTTCTTGCGCGACAGTACACCCGGCATCCAAGCCGAGCCTGTCGCGAGCGAAATCCCCAATGCGCGCTCGACCGGTCGACTGGCTCCAACAGCGAGAATCTCGCTGCCTTCGCGCACGATGTCGGTGATCATCAGTACCACCGCATCGTAACCGTGGGTGCTCAGCTGCGCCTCCATCGCGGCGCGAACCTCATCGACGTGCTCGAGCACCGGCGCCACATCGACCGTCTCGTGCTGCGCGACGAGCATGCGCAGCTCGCCGACGCGGAACTCCTTGGCGTCGGTGCTCACGATCTTCTCGGCAGAGAAGGTCTCGCCAACCGAGCGCGAGCGGAAGACGTCCATCCCGTACTCGAGTGGTTCTACACCGATGATACGCGCGAGGTCTGACGCGATACGCCGATCAACCGGCGTGGTCGTGGGCGACTTGAGCAGCACCGTGTCGGTGAGCACCGCGCCGAGCAGGATGCCGGCGATCGACTCGGGAATCTCGACGCCCAGCTCTTGGAAGCGCGTGGCGATGATCGTCGCAGTCGAGCCGAGCGGCAGGTTCAAGAAGAGGATCGGGCCCGCGCTTTGGATGTCGCCGACACGGTGGTGATCGACGATCTCGACCACGGCGGCGTCCTCGATACCCACGGCCGACTGTGCAGCCTCGTTGTGGTCCACAAGCGCTACGCGGCGGCGCGCGCCCCGGGCCACGTCGGTGCGCGTCAGCATGCCCACGACGCGCCCGTGCTCGTCGGTGACCACAGCCTCGCGGTGCGGACTGGCGATGAGGTCCTCGGCCGCCTCGGAGAGCAATGTGTCCAGGCCCACCGCCAGAACGTCGGTGTCCATGATGTCGCCCACCGCGTGCGCGAGCGTCACCAGCCGCGCCGCCGAGTAGGTATCGTGCGGCGTGACGATGAGCGCCGCGCCGCTGTGCTTGGCGAGTTCGACGACGTCGCTAGCGGGCACGAAGCCGCCCGTCGAGATCAGGCAGGCGACGCCGGCGGCGAGCACCATCGGCTGGGTGCGGAGCCTGTCGCCGACGATAACCGTGTCTCCGTCGCGGACGCGCGCTGCCACCGTCGCCGGCTCGGCGGCGCCAACCAGCACGTCGCCGGAGATGGTCGCCTCCGGGTCGCCGGTCACGAGCGTCGCGTCGAGTGCGCGAACGAGGCGGTCGACGGTCACTGGCTGACGCTGGAAGCCAGCCAGCTCTGTCTCGTCGAGGTAGCGCTCGGCAAGCACGCGCTCGCTGACGAGCCCCACGGCGTGCCCCGCGATGTCGACCACAGGCAGCCCGCGAACTCCGTGCTCGCGCATGAGACGCCCTGCGACGAGCATGGGCTCCTCGGCGGAGACGACGATAGGGCCTTCAGTCATGACGTCGCGCACCCGCGTACGGACGTGGGCGATCTCCTCGGGCAGCTGCACGCCGAAGCGCTCGAAGACCCAGCGGGTCTCCTTAGGCACCGGGCCGAGCCGAGCCGGAACGTAGACGTTTCCGGGATCGACGAGGTTCTTGAGGTGCGCATAGGCGACCGCCGAGGAGATCGAGTCGTTGTCGGGGTTCTTGTGGCCGAAGACGAGGATGGGGCCCATTGGTCCTCCGAGGTCAGCGAACGGTTGCGGTGCGACGCGCCAGAACAGCCGAGAAACCAGCGCGGCTAGCTCTTGATCTTCACGATGGGAGCGTACCCGACCAGCAGCTTCTTGGTCTCGCCGGTGCGGTCGAAGCGGATCTCGAGCGCGTCGCCCTTCACGCTGACCACGCGCCCGCGGCCGAACGCCTTGTGGTCGACAGCGTCGCCGACGGCGAACGTCTCGGTCGCCTTCTTGGGCTCCGCGCCGCGTGTGGCACCACTGCCGAAGCCGGTCCCGGTGAGCGCCGGCGCACCTCCGCCGAAGACGCGGCCGCCGACACCCGTGCCATGGCCGAAGCTGCCGTTGCGGTCGCCGCGCTTCTCGAAGCCCGAGCCGCTGACCCCCATCGACCCAACACCCGACGCCGAGACATGCTCGGCGGGAATCTCGCCGATGAAGCGCGAAGGCGGGTTGTGCTGCGTCGTGCCGTAGATCCAGCGCGATGCTGCGTGCGTCAGGTAGAGCCGCTCGCGAGCTCGGGTGATCGCGACGTACGCGAGGCGCCGCTCCTCCTCAAGCCCCTTGCCGTCCGAGTCAAAGATCGAGTTGGCGTGCGGAAAGATCGACTCCTCGAGACCCGCAACGAACACCACCGGGTACTCGAGGCCCTTTGCCGTGTGCACGGTCATGAGCGTGACGTACTCGTCGTCCTCGGCAAGCGTGTCCAGGTCGGTGCGCAACGCGAGCCACTCCATAAAGGCCGGCAGGTCGGGCGCGTCGTGGTTCTCGGCGAACTCGGCAACCACGCCGAAGAACTCGCGGATGTTGTCGGCCCGTCCCGTCGCCTCATCGGTGCGCTCGGCCTCGAGTGCCTCGATGAGGCCGCTCTTTGCGACGATCATCTCGACGACGTCGCGCAGGTCGCCCGACATCGCGCGCAGCTCGTCCATCAGGGCCAGGAAACCAGCGATGGCGGTCCGAGCCCCCGCGCGGTGCTGATCGTCTTCCACGGCGAGGCGTAGCGCCTCCTCGAAGGTGATGTCGCTCTGGTTAGCGACAGCTTCGACGCGCTCAACCGTCGTGCCGCCGATGCTGCGTTTGGGAGTGTTGATGATGCGCTTGAGGCTAATCACGTCGCAGGGATTGACGACAGCCTTGAGGTAGCCCATGACGTCGCGGATCTCCATGCGGTCGAAGAAGCGCGTGCCTCCGACGATCCGGTACGGGACGCCCGCGCGAAGCAATGCATCTTCGAGCTGTCGCGACTGGGCGTTGGTGCGGTAGAAGACGGCGAAGTCGGTGTAGCGCCGATCCTCGCTTCGCAGCAGCTTTTCGATCTCTGCCGAGATGAAACGGGCCTCGTCACGCTCGTCGCTGGCCAGGTAGCTCGAGATCTTCTCGCCCTCGGCATTAGCTGTGAACAGCGTCTTGGGCTTGCGGTTGGGATTGTTGGCGACCACCGCGTTGGCCGCGGCCAGGATGCGCGCCGTCGAGCGGTAGTTCTGCTCGAGCTTGACCACGCACGCCTCGGGATAGTCGGCCTCGAAGTCCAGGATGTTGCGCAGGTCGGCGCCACGCCAGGAGTAGATCGACTGGTCGTCGTCGCCCACGACCATCAGGTTGTGGTGCGCGGCGGCCAGCAGGTTGGTGATGCGGTACTGCGCGTGGTTGGTGTCCTGGTACTCGTCCACGCTGATGTAGTGGAACCTGCGCTGGTAGCTCGCGAGCACCGACGGGTTCTCGGCGAGCAGGGTGTGGGCGTTGACGAGCAGGTCGTCGAAGTCCATCGCGTTGGCGGAGAGAAGGCGCTGCTGGTATCGCGCGAAGACCTCGGCGGCCTTCTTGTCCATCGGCGCGACCGCCTTGGCGGCGAACTCGAGCGGCGTGATCATCTCGTTCTTCGCCGTCGAGATCCGGTGGATCACGCCGTTGAGCGGGTAGACCTTGTCGTCGATGTCGAGTTCGCGCATGACGTCCTTGAACATGCGCTTGGAGTCGTCGGAGTCGTAGATGGTGAAGTTGCGCGTGAAGCCGAGCAGTTCGGCGTCGGCTCGCAGCATGCGCACGCACATCGCGTGAAACGTCAGCACCCACATGCCGTGCGCGCTGTAGCCATAGTCAAGCAGCTGCTTGGTCAGGCGCTCGCGCATCTCGGCAGCGGCCTTGTTGGTAAACGTGATGGCCAGTATCTCGTGCGGGCTGACCCCGAGGTCGCCGATGAGGTGCGCGATGCGGAACGTGAGCACGCGCGTTTTGCCCGAGCCGGCCCCAGCGAGGACCAGAAGCGGACCCTCGGTGGTGATCACGGCGTCGTGCTGCGCGGGGTTGAGTGAGGAGAGATCGATAGCCATAGGAACGGCAGTTTACCACCCCAAAGCGGCCCGCGGGGCGCTATCGGGGACCGAGAGTCGACGTGCCGTCGGCGTAGGTCAGACCGGCCCCCATCGCGGGTGTCACGCGGTTGCCGCGCGCAATCTGCGCGTAGAGCGCCGCACTCGGCCGAGGCGTCCGCACAAACGTGTCGTGGTCGACCTCGGCCAGGCCGAAGCGCGGGCCAAAACCGTGCGCCCATTCGAAGTTGTCGATGAGCGACCAGTGTAGGTAGCCGAGCACCGGGACGCCCTCCTCGATGGCCCGGTGCGTCCAGGCAATATGGTCGAGCAGGAAGCGGCCGCGCTGGACATCGGCCGCATCGGCCAACCCGTTCTCGGTCACGATCATGGGCACACGGTAGCGCGTCCATGCTTCGTGCAGCACGCCATGAAGGCCCTGCGGGTAGATGCGCCAACCCATGTCCGTGCGCGGCGGATCGCCGTCATCATCATCGATGCCCGCAAGCGTCATCGGCGCGTCGTAGTAGTACTGCACGCCGAGCCAGTCCAGGTCGCTTCCCAC
Organism: Coriobacteriia bacterium; assembly: GCA_031292615.1. Classification (NCBI taxonomy): domain Bacteria; kingdom Bacillati; phylum Actinomycetota; class Coriobacteriia; species Coriobacteriia bacterium. Next base: position 11,754 of record JARLGT010000038.1, read on the forward strand.
CAGACTCAAGAAAGCGTGCGCACCCTCCCAGTGGTACAAGCGCCGACGCAGGCCCGAGCCCCAGCTGCCAGCGGCCGGATGAGCCCACGGCATCACGTGCGTCAGGCCGACTGACGTCTGCGGCCCGAGCACGTCGCGTATCGCGCCGCGAGCCGCGTGGTGGGCGGCGGCAAGGCCTCGGTAGGAGCGGTAGGCGGTCACGTAGTCGCCAGTGCGGCCGGGAGGCCAGTCGCCAGTGACGAACGCATGCTCGACGCAGGTGTTGGCCTCGTTCAGCGTCGCCCACAGGTCGACGTGTTCGCCCATCGCCTCGGCGACTCGGCGGGCGTAGCGGCCGAACGCGGTCGCGGCGTCGGGGCGCAGCCATGGAGCACCGCCTTGGGAGAACCACTCTGGGTGGGTGAAGTGCCAGAGCACAACCATGCTCAGCATTCCGCGTTCGTGTATCCCGCGGAGCACCTCGGCGTAGTGAGCCAGAACGTCGATGTCGAAGTGACCCGGCTCTGGCTCTATGCGCGCCCACTCGACCGAGATCCGGAAGACCGACAGGCCCAGAGAGGCTGCGAGGTCGAGGTCCTCGCGCCAGCGGTTCCACGAGTCGCACGCGCGTCCGGACTTCTCGGCAACGCGACCGGCCTGCTCCCAGGCCCACCAGTCCGAGTGTATGTTCCCGCCTTCGATCTGGTGTGCCGAAGTGCTGGCACCCCAGAGGAAACCTGCGGGAAAGACGAGGTCGTCCATGCGCGCACCGGCGCTAGGGGGCGAACTTGATCATCTTGAAGTGCCCGGCCTTCTTGAGGCACTCGCGGTGAACGGGCTTTCGCATGCCTGCCGAGACCTGCATGCTGCCGCACTGATCGCAGACGCTCTTGGAGCACACGCTGCACTCCCCAAGGCGTCGCGCGCCGACAGACCCGCAATGCGGGCATCCGTTCCCGAAGAGTCCGTCCTGAGCCACGTATCACCCCTACGCGATGCCGAGTACCCCACCCTCCACCGCGATCATGGCGCCGCCACGCCGGTTGGCAGCTGCTTACCTAGTGGTTAATCTTCGCCAAGTTCACGGCCGCTCCTGCCACGTTACGCACCAGGCCGACCGCCTAAGTCGCTATGCCTCAATAGTTCCCAATATGTGGTAACTGGCAAACGCACCGACGCTCCGGCCGGATGGCCGAAGCGTCGGAGACTCTACCCTAGGCGGGGCAGGACATGCATGGCTTGTACAACCGCAGAGCTCTAGCAAACCGCGGGAGAACTTCTACGTGAGCTCGTGCCCCTTCGGGTGCCGCAGGACTTCTCAGTGAGCGCGCGGGAGAGTCGCGCTCAACGCGATCCAAGACTGGTATCGGCTCGCTGCAGCGCGCGCTTGACCGCCGCGACACATCGACAATGGTTCGTGTGTGTCCTGCTGCTTGGCTCGCGCGGCCGCAAACGCTAGCGGATCTCGGTGTCCACCGCCGAGGCAACCTTGCGCAGGTCGGTCACCAGGGCCGCGAACTGGTCGAGATCCAGCGACTGCGGGCCATCGCACAGCGCCTCGCGCGGGTTGGGGTGCACCTCGACCATGATGCCGTCCGCGCCGACCGCCACGGCCGCGCGAGAGAGCGCGGGAACGAGGTCGACCTGACCGGCGGGATGCGACACGTCGACGATGATGGGAAGCAGCGAGAGCTTCTTGACCACCGGCACGGCGGTGATGTCGAGCGTGAAACGGTAGGCGGTCTCGAACGTGCGGATGCCGCGCTCGCACAGAATCACGTTCTCGTTGCCGAACATCGTGATGTAGTTGGTGGCCTGCAGCCACTCCTCAATCGTGGCGGCCATGCCTCGCTTGAATACGACAGGCATTCCGCTCTCGGCCGTCACCTGCCCGATCTTCTTCAGCATGCTGAAGTTGGCCATGTTGCGCGTGCCGACCTGCAGCATGTCGGCATACTCGGCGACCTTCTCGGCGTGGGCGGAGTCGGTGACCTCCGTGACGACCAGCAGGCCGTAGGCGTCGGCGGCCTCGCGCAGCAGCTCGAGGCCCTTCTCCTCCAGACCTTGGAACGAGAACGGCGACGTACGCGGCTTGTAGGCGCCACCGCGCATGACCTTGATGCCGAGCTCGGACAGGCACGCCGCGACCTCGTGCATCTGCTCACGGCTCTCAACCGAGCACGGCCCGGCGATGATGGTCATGCCACCGTCGCGGGTGACGGCGCCAATCGCAGGCGCGTTCTGCTCGGCCATCAGCCCCTCATCTCCTTGGAGACGTGCAGGATGGCCTCGTAGATCTCGCGAAGGTCGTCGCCGTAGAGCGGACCACGGTTGCACTTAGCAACGTTGGTGAAGATCTCCTCTTCGCGCTTGGGATCGTAAAGACCCTGGCGCGCCTGCGGCTTGAGCACACGGATATCGAGCGAACACTGGGCGCGCTCGTTGAGCAGCTCGACCAGCTGACAGTCGATTGCGTCGATGCGCTCGCGAATCTCGCCTATCTGGCTTTGGGCGTCGAGGTTCGGGTCGGTCATGACGTGCCCCCTTGCATAATCGTGCCACCCATCCGCGGCACTTACGGTTCACGCATTGTAGCGATATTCGTTGCATATGGCAGCCACGAGCGTCGCTAGATGCCGAGCATCCGCCCGAGCCCGGCCATGACGCCGGAGATGCGCTGCCATATCGAGGGCGAGGCGACGGCGGACGCGCTGCGCGGTGTAGCGACCGGCGCTGGCGGTGGAACGGCGATCGACTCGTCAGCAACCAGCGGCACGCTGGCGACAATCGAGCCGCCGCTGGTGACCTGCAGCGCTCCGAGCGTCTGGCCTGCCTGCACGGGCGCGCTCACGGTCGGCAGGAGCGACACCTGCGTGGTGGTGGAGCCACCACTGCTAGAGACCGTCATCGCCAGTGGTCGTCTTGCATGCACCGTCACGCTCGAGGATGTTCCACCTGAGACGTCGACAACGCCCATGGTCGCATCGGTCGAGACGACATTGCGCACAACCACATGCGAGAAGCCCCACTCCACCATCCTGGTCATTTGAGTGAAGCGATCATTGGGAGCCTCGGCGCCGAGCACCACACCGAGCAGCTCGACGCCGTTGCGCTTGAACGCTCCAACGAAGCAGTAGCCGGCGGGGTCCGTGTAGCCGGTCTTGATTCCCTCCGTGCCGGAGTAGGTGCCAAGCAGTCGGTCGGTGGTGGGGAACGTCGCCCAGCCGCTCTTGCCTCGCGGGAGGCTCGCATGCGTCTGTCCCACGATCGCGCGCAGCTGCGGGTCGGCCATGAGCCGACGCGCGATGACGGAAAGGTCATTAGCGGTCGAGTAGCCTTTGGGACTAAGGCCATGCGGGTCCATCGCACGCGTATGCTTCAGCCCCAACGCCTTGGCCTTGGCGTTCATCATCGCGACGAAGCGCTTCTCGTTCCCGCCGATGCCCGAGGCAAGGGCCTCGGCGGCGCCGTTGGCCGAGTGAACGAGCATGACTCCCAGGAGCTGGCGCACGGTGTACTTCTGGCCCGCCACTAGTCCGACAGCCCCGTCGTCGACCGACGCAGCCTTCTGGGAGACGGTGATCACGTCGTCGAGATTGGTGCGGTCGCGAACGACCAAGGCCGTGAGCATCTTGGTGCAGCTTGCGATGCGCCGAGGCTTGTCGGCGTTGCGCGACCACAAGACCACGCCATCCATCGTCATCACCGAGGCCTCGGGCACATACAGGCTCGGCCCCGATGACTTGGCCGCAAGCGCCGTCGCCGGAACGCCGAGCACACCGGCGGCCAGAGAAAGGGTTATGGCGAATGCGGCGAAGCGCCGCGCGATAGCGTTCGCGTTCAGAGTGGCTCCAATCCTGTGACCAGAGGATACACTGCGACGCAAGCCGACGTGTGGAGAGGCCATGTGGGATTGTGCCCGCGCGCTCGCACACCAGAGCGGTTCGGTAGCCAAGACGAGGAGGCGGGCCACTGTGTGGTCCGCCTCCCGAGTTCGTTCTGTTGAGTCCAGTTACCTCTTGACGACCACGTTCGTGGGCTTGGACCACTTGACCTGCGAGGTGCTGCTCGCATCAAGGTAGACCAGCTTGGCGCGCAGACGGTACTTGCCGAGACGCCCGATCTTGATACTGGCGACGTAGTTCAACTTGCCGGCATATTTGCCGGTCGCCGACACGGTGGCGCTCTGGTTGTAGCTCGGAGCTGCAACCCACCTACCGCGCGAGTTACGCCGGTCGACGCTCACGGTGACAGTGGCGACGGTCGCGCTGGTGCTCAGCGACGGATCGATGTAACCCGTGACCTTGAACGTGCGACCGCGCTTGATCTTTGCGTTCTTGACGAACGGGCGCGAGAACAGCACCGGTGTGGCGACGGGTGCAGTTATGGACGTCGCCTTGGCGTACGTGTGGCAATCGGTACAGGTTCCGCTCATGCCGGGCGCACTGGTCTGGCCGGGCTGAAGGACGGGAGCGGCGAATGCCACCCCGGCTGCCAGGGCGCCGACAACGACAACGGCTGCGACAACGGCGATCAGTTTCTTACCGAGATGCTTGCGCATGGGAAGCAATCCTTCCGATAGGCGATGGCGACCAACAGGTCGCCTTGCTTGTCACCCGTTATTCTCGGCAGTTCGCATGTGCCGAGCGTGAGAGCACTCTGTGGGAGTTCTCACGCACAAACACGAACGCCGACCCTCTCCCCTGGCCGGCGTTCGGAACGTGCTATGCGGTTGCGAGCGCTACTCCCACTCAATCGTACCCGGGGGCTTGCTCGTGATGTCGTAGGCGACCCGATTGATTCCGTCGACCTCGTTGATGATGCGGTTGCTCATCTTGGCGAGCAGGTCGTGCGGCAGACGCGCCCAGTCTGCGGTCATCGCATCTGCACTTGCCACCGCGCGAATGATGATGGGGTGGCCGTACGTGCGCTCGTCGCCCATGACGCCCACCGAACGGATGTCCGGTAGCACAGCGAAGTACTGCCAGACTTCGCGGTTCTCGTCCCAGGCGCCAATCTCCTCGCGCACGATTGCGTCGGCCGCGCGAAGCAGCTCGAGCTTCTCCCGCGTGATCGAGCCGATGATGCGGACGGCCAGGCCGGGGCCCGGGAAGGGCTGCCGGTGGACGATCTCATCGGGCAGGCCAAGCTCGCTGCCGACGGCACGGACCTCGTCCTTGAACAGGGCGCGAAGCGGCTCGATCAGGTCGAAGTGCACGCCCTCGGGGAACGGGATGAGGTTGTGGTGGCTCTTGATCTTGGCAGCCGTCTTGTTGCCCGACTCAATCACGTCGGGGTAGAGCGTGCCTTGCGCGAGGAAGCGCACGCCTTCCAGGGTGGTGGCCTCTTCGAAGAAGACCTTCCAGAACTCCTCACCGATGATGCGGCGCTTGAGCTCCGGGTCGGTGACGTCGGCCAGAAGCGAGAGGTAGCGCTCCTCGGCGTCGACGTGCACGAGGTTGATCTTGAACGTGTCGCGGAACGTGTGGACGACCTGAGCTGCCTCGTCGAGGCGCAGCATGCCGTGGTCGACGAAGACGCACGTGAGCTGGTCGCCGATTGCTCGATGCAGGAGCGCGGCGACCACGCTTGAGTCGACGCCGCCGGACAGCCCGCAGATGACGCGAGCGTCGCCCACCTTGGCGCGGATGGTCTCGACCGCGTCGTCGATGATGTTGACCATCGTCCACGTCGGCAGGATTCCCACGATGTCGTGCAGGAAGTGGCGGATGATGTGCTGGCCGTACTCGGTATGCGCGACCTCAGGGTGGAACTGCGTCGCGAAGAGCTTGCGCCCGGCATCCTCCATAGCGGCGACCTCGGTCGTGATGGTGCGCGCCGTGACGCTGAAGCCTTCCGGCACGGTGCCGACGCTGTCGCGGTGACTCATCCACACCTGCGAAGTTGCCGGGACGCCTTCGAGCAGCTCGCACGAGGCGTCGAGCACGGAAAGCTCGGCGAATCCGTACTCGCCGATGTCGGTCTTGGGGATGTTGCCACCCAGCGCTAGCGCCATCTCCTGGATACCGTAGCAAAAACCCAGAATCGGGATGCCCAGCTCCAGCACGCGCGGGTCCATGTGCGGTGCGCCCTCGGCATACACGCTCGCGGGGCCGCCAGAAAGGATGAGCGCCGCAGGTGCGCGGCGCTCGACTTCCTCGGCTGCTATGTCGAACGGGACGATCTCGCTGTAGACCCGGGCCTCGCGCACGCGTCGCGCGATGAGCTGCGCGTACTGTGCGCCGAAGTCCAGAACGAAGACCGTCGGCTGGCTCTCGTGCTGCGCGGTGCCGGGCACTAGCGGCCCATCCCTACGCCCTGAGACTGCTGCAACGTCTTGCCTTCGGTCTGGAGCGACGGGGCGACCATGACCTCGGCCTTCTGGAAGCTCTTGAGGTTCTCGTAGCCAGTGGTGGCCATAGAGGTGCGCAGGCCGCCGACCAGGTTCAGCGTACCGTCGTTCTGGTGCGCCGGGCCGAGCAGAATCTCCTCAAGCGTGCCGGCGATGCCGCCCTTGACGCGGGTGCCGCGCGGGAGGTCGGCGTGGAAGGTAGCCATGCCCCAGTGGAAGCCGCGCCCGGGGGCCTCGGCAGCACGGGCGAGCGGCGAGCCGATCATGACGGCGTCGGCGCCGCATGCGACGGCCTTGGCCAGGTCGCCACCGGTGCGCATGCCACCATCGGCGATGATGTGGGCGTACTTGCCGGTCTCTTCGAGGTAGCGAGTGCGTGCGGCCGCAGCGTCAGCGATGGCGGTGGCCTGGGGAACGCCGATGCCCAGCACGCGACGCGACGTGCATGCGTGGCCCGGACCGACGCCCACCAGCACGCCGACAGCACCGGCGCGCATCAGGTGCAGCGCGCCCTGGTAGCTGCAGCAGCCGCCGATGATGGTCGGGATGTCGAGGCTTGACACGAACGCGCCGAGGTCGAGCGGCTTGTCGTAGCTGCTGACGTGCTCGGCCGAGACGACCGTACCTTGGATGACGAGAATGTCGAGTCCGCCGGCAAGCGCGGCCTCGAGGTAGCGCTCGCAGTTCTGCGGGGTCAGCGATGCGGCCGCAAGAACACCACCGGCCTTGATCTCCTTGATGCGCTGGGTGATGAGCTCGGGCTTAACCGGCTCGGTGTAGATCTCCTGCATGTTGGCCGTAGCGCACTCGTTGTCGAACGAGGCGATGGCGTCGAGATGCGGGTTGGGATCCTCGTAGCGGGTCTGGATGCCTTCGAGGTTCAGGACCGCCAGACCGCCGAGCTTGCCCAGCGCGATGGCCGAGGCGGGGTCGACAACACCGTCCATCGCCGAGGCGAGCACCGGGAGTGGGAAGCTGTACTCGCGTCCGTTGAAGGCGAACGTCCAGCTGACATCGACGTCGCGCGGGTCGCGCGTGCGCCGAGACGGGACGATCGCGATGTCGTCGAATCCATAGGCCTGCCGAGCGGTCTTGCCACGTCCGATCTCGATCTCCATGCTGCCGAGTCCTCCTCGAAAGGTCTCACGCCCCGCGGGGCGGCGGTTAACGAAGTGCGCCAGAGCGGCTGTGGGGCCTGTCAGGATACGAAAAGGCCAGGCTCACATCGCACGAAATCTGCGCGAGCTGCCTGGTCCGACTCAGTGCTGCATATGGCCCGCAGGCCCGGTTGCGTCTAACACGCGCTCCGGTGTCGACATTCTAGAGTAGTGAGGACGGTTAGTGAACCGCAAAGCGCGAATTGTGCATGGAATCGCACGAAGAAAGCATCCCGTGCCGCCCTGACCTGCGCCGCAACCAAGAGCCGATTCCGCGCGACATCGCTACACGTTGAACTTGAAGTGAACTACGTCGCCGTCCTGCATGACGTACTCCTTGCCCTCGAGGCGCATGCGACCGGCCTCCTTGGCACCCTTCTCGCCGCGCAGCGTCACGTAGTCCTCGTAGCCGATGACCTCGGCCTTGATGAACCCGCGCTCGAAGTCGGTGTGGATGACACCCGCTGCTTGCGGCGCCTTGGCACCCACGGGTACCGTCCACGCGCGAACCTCTAGCTCGCCTGCCGTGAAGTAGCTCTGAAGTCCGAGCAGCTTGTAGGCCTCGCGGATCAGGGTGTTGAGGCCGGGCTCGGACAGGCCGATCTCGGCGAGGTACTCGACGGCTTCCTCTGGCTCGAGCTCGGCCAAGTCGGCCTCGACCTTGGCGCAGATCGGGATGGGGACCACACCGTCGATAGGTGCGAACGTCTCGGCGACCTGTGACTCGTCGACGTTGGCCACGTAGAGCATCGGCTTCATGGTGAGCAGGTGGAGGTCGTAGACCAGATCGCGCTCCTCGGGAGTCATCTCCATCTTGCTGGCGCGGTGGCCCTGATCCATCCACTCGGCGAGGCGCTTCATGACCGCAAGCTTCTCGACAGCCGTCTTGCTGCCCTTGGCTTCCTTCTCGATGCGCGGAGTTGCACGCTCCAGCGTGCCGAGGTCGGCGAGCACCAGCTCGGTGCGAATCGTCTCGACGTCGCTTTCCGGGTTCACCTTGCCCTCGACGTGGATGATGTCCTCGTCGGTGAAGTAGCGAACGACCTCGCAGATCGCGTCGGTCTCGCGGATGTTGGCGAGGAACTGGTTGCCGAGACCCTCGCCCTCGCTCGCGCCCTTGACCAGTCCTGCGATGTCTACAAACTCGACGACGGCCGGCATGATGCGCTGCGGGCTGACGATCTCGGCGAGCGCATCGAGGCGCGAGTCGGGCACGGTCACGAGGCCGACGTTGGGCTCGATCGTCGCGAACGGGTAGTTCGCAGCAACGGCGGCCTTGCGAGTCAGCGCAGTGAAGAGCGTGGACTTGCCCACGTTGGGCAGGCCGACGATACCGAGCGAAAGCGACACAGAGAGCTCCTACTCATCAAGGGTGCATGGACGCCGAGGCGCCCGTCAGGCAGCGGGTATCGTACCACCCTGGGCCGACACGACGACTGCCTCGTTCGGGACGCACTCGACGCCGGGTCGTCGCAATCCGTCGCTGGCGCCGGCGGCCTGTCGTGTATCGTGGGAGTAACTGAGCCGCTCACCAGCCGAAAGGCAGATCCTCGGTATGCGTACTGGCACGAGCCAACCGCTCCGAATAGCGCTCGCCTACGCCGCCGTCGGCTCCGGTCACAGGCTGGTTGCCGAGTCGGTCCAAACCGCCATCAGCGTCGCCTCCCCGGTGGCCGAGACTGCGCTCTTCGACTGCCTGAGCCGCGGGCCAGCCAGCGCTTGGGGCAGCTCGGCGGCGCTCACGTACACAGGAGCGGCTGGGGCGCTCTACGACGCGGTATGGGGAAGCAAGCTCGCCGGAGCGGTCGGCCGGCCGTTGGCGAGCGCCATCGGCTCGGCGGTCCTGTCGCAGTTCATCGCCGAGCTGCGGGCATTCGAGCCGGATGTCGTCGTAGCCACCCACGCACTTCCGGCGCTACTCGCGGTGCGAAATCGGCGGGCCGGCCGGCTGAAGGCGCGCACCATCGCTTCGGTGGTGACCGACTGGCAGGTCCACGCCTACTGGCCGCGGCACGGGGTCGACATGATGTGCGTGCCGAGCGAGGCCGCGGCGCTCACGTTTGGGACCGGCGAGCCGCGGCCAACCGTCACCGGCATTCCTGTCCGAGAGCAGTTCTTGGCGCCGCCGTCGAAACCGGTAGCTCGCGCGAGTCTGGACATCGGCTCGGACAGCCGCGTGGTGCTGGTGCTCGCCGGCTCGAAACAGGCTGCACCGTACGCGGCGCTCAGGCGCTCGCTCGCGCTCGCACTGCCCGAGATCGCGAAGCAAGCTGACGAGATCATCCTGCTCGCAGGTGACGACGAGTATGCATTCGAGATGAGTCGCGCGCTCGCGGGAGCGGGGGGCTCGCGCCTCCGCGTGCTGCGCTACGTCGAGGACGTGGCCGTACTCATGGCTGCTGCTGATCTCGGCATCATCAAGCCGGGGGGTGTCGCGTCGGCCGAGTGCGTTGCCTGCGGTCTGCCGACGGTCGTCGTGGGCCCCGCCTTCGGCCAGGAGCGCGCGAACGCGCGCGTGCTGGCTGGGGCGGGAGCGTCGGCCTACGTCGAGCGACCCGATGTGCTGGCCGAATGCGTTGGGCGGTTGCTCGCGGACACGCCTGTCTTGGAACGCATGCGCGAGGCATGCTGCGACCTGCGCCGTCCCGACGCCGCCACTCGGGTGGCGGAACTGGTGTTGGGGTGTGCGACCGGCAGCTAGTGGCGGCGCTTGTGGAGCCCGGCGTAGAGGAACGCGCCTCCCACCGTAAGCAACAGGGAGAACAGCGACCAGAAGAGCTTCGCTATCCACGACATGCCCGAGCCCCCGAACTCGGCCATCCCGCTCCAGATGCCCCAAGCCAATATGAGCGCCACGGGCGCGATGATAATCGCCTTGCCGGCCAGCTTGGCGAAGATGTTGTCGTAGGACGCGATTGCGGCCAGCTCGGCTGACGGCATCGCTGTACTGGCGGCGGTCCTCAAGTCGGGCGCGCTTTGAAGGCTGCCCTCGCGAACGTCACGAAGCGCGCTGCGCGGGTGACCTTCTGTGCACTCACCTTCGGGCGAGAGTTGCACGTAGCGGTTGCAGCTGCTGCAAAACGCGGTTCTTGGCATGCGGACGACAACCTCCTTATCGAGGACGGGACTCGTCAGGAGTTATCGGCACGTGTGCCGAGAAGAACAAGCCCGTGCAGTACCTGCGAAGGGACCCCGACCTGATCGGCCGGGGTCCCTGGGAGTTGCGCGTGCGCGCGGGTGGAGCGATGAGGCGAAGTGCCTACATCATCCCGCCCATGCCACCCATGCCGCCCATGGCGGCAGCTGCGCCACCGTCGTCCTTTGTGGGGATGTCGCTGACGGCAGCCTCGGTGATCAGGATTAGCGCCGCGATCGAAGCGGCGTTCTGAAGAGCCGAACGCGTGACCTTGACCGGGTCGATGACGCCCATCTTGAGCATGTCGCCATACTCGCCGTTGGCGGCGTTGAGGCCCTCGCCCACAGGCAGCGTCTTGACCTTCTCGACCACGACAGAGCCCTCGAAGCCCGCGTTAGCAGCGATGGTCTTCATCGGCTCGACGAGCGCCTTGCGGATGATGTTGATACCGACAAGCTCGTCAGCGTCGGTGGTGCTCAGCGCGTCGAGCGCGGGAAGCGCGTCGACAAGCGCCACGCCGCCGCCGGCAACGATGCCCTCTTCGACAGCCGCGCGGGTCGCCTGAAGGGCGTCCTCGATGCGGTGCTTCTTCTCCTTGAGCTCGGTCTCGGTCGCCGCGCCCACCTTGATGACGGCCACGCCGCCGGACAGCTTGGCAAGACGCTCCTGGAGCTTCTCGCGGTCGAAGTCGGAGTCGGAGTTCTCGATCTCGGCCTTGAGCTGATTGATGCGGGCCTTGATTGCGTCCTCTTCACCGGCACCGTCGATAATGGTGGTGTTGTCCTTGGTGATCTTGACGGTCTTGGCGCGGCCGAGCATGTCCAGCGTGACGTTCTCGAGCTTCAGGCCGAGCTCTTCCATGATGGCCTGGCCACCCGTGACAATGGCGATGTCCTCCATCATGCGCTTGCGGCGATCGCCGAAGCCCGGAGCCTTGACGGCGATGCAGGTAAACGTGCCACGTAGCTTGTTGACGATGAGCGTGGCCAGAGCCTCGCCCTCGACATCCTCGGCGATGACGAGGAGCTGACGGCCGGCCTGCATGACCTTCTCGAGCACGGGCAGCAGGTCCTGGATGTTGCTGATCTTCTGGTTGGCGATAAGAATCAGCGGGTCGGTGAGCACGGCCTCCATGCGGTCGGGGTCCGTGACCATGTACATCGAGACGTAGCCCTTGTCGAACTGCATGCCCTCGACGGTGTCGATGTCGATGCCGAACGTCTGGCTCTCCTCGACGGTGATGACGCCGTCCTTGCCCACGACATCCATGGCGTCGGCAATCTTGGCGCCGATCTCGTCGTCGGCTGCCGAGATGGCACCGACGTGCGCGATCTCGTCCTTGCCGCCGATCTCCTTGGCGTTGGTCTTGATCTGGGCCACGATCGCGTCGACGGCCTTCTCGATACCGCGGCGGATGGCGAGCGGGTTGGCCCCGGCGCTGACGTTGCGCAGGCCTTCCGTCACGATGACCTGAGCGAGCAGCGTGGCGGTGGTGGTACCGTCGCCGGCGACGTCATTGGTCTTGACGGCGACTTCCTTGACGAGCTGGGCGCCCATGTTCTCAAGCGGATCGTCAAGCTCGATCTCCTTGGCGATCGTCACGCCGTCGTTGGTTATCGTCGGCGCGCCGTACTTCTTCTCGAGCACGACGTAGCGGCCTTTCGGGCCGAGCGTGACCTTGACGGCATCGGCGAGCTTGTTGACGCCGTTGGCAAGCCCGTGACGGGCCTCCTCGTCGAAACGGATCTCCTTAGCCATAGCCTCAGAATCCCCTTTCAGTGGTTGGATGGGTTCGGGTGAAGAACGCTTTCGTCGTTACTCGGCAACGATCGCGTAGATGTCGGAGTCGCGCAGGATGAGGTACTCCTCGCCCTCAAGCTTGACCTCGGTCGCGCCGTACTTGCTGTAGATGACGATGTCGCCGACCTTGACGTCGACCGGCGTGCGCTCGCCCTTGTCGTTGTACTTGCCTTCGCCCACCGCGAGCACCTCGCCACGGGTCGGCTTCTCCTTCGCAGTGTCCGCCAAGATGATGCCGCTGGCGGTCTGGGTCTCCGCCTCGGCGGCCTTGACGATGATGCGATCGCCCAAAGGCTTCAGATTCATCGACGCTCCTCCTAGTGACTCGTACTGACTTCAGCGCCGGGATGCCGGCGCCAGATGACACGCTTGCCGAGAACCCCGCGCACTGGTTCTTACCCCCTGTGCGCGCTATCGATTCCCGAGTGCTGGCACTCGACGTGCGCGACTGCCAACGAGTTGTGATTCTAGCGGGAGTGCGCGACGTGGACAAGTCGTGGCGTGTGAAAAACGTGTGAATCTAAGCGCCAAGCGCTCAAGTCCGTGCGGCAACTGGCACCTATTGCGTGTCGAGGCGCAAGCTCGGATTGGGCTCGGCATCCAAGCCGAGACGCTCGCCGCGCAGGTAGCGGTAGTGTGCGGCGGCCGCGAACATGGCGGCGTTATCCGTGCACAGCATCATCGGCGGCACGCTAACGTGCACTCCCAGCGCCTCGATCGCCTCGGTCAGCGCGCTGCGCAGCGCGGGGTTGGCCGCAACACCTCCGCCGAGGCAAAACGTGGTGGCGCCCGTCTCTTCGACCGCGCGGACCGCCTTGAAGACCTGCACGTCGATGACCGCCTGCTGGAACGACGCTGCGAGGTCGGGCACGTCGATCTCGTGGCCGGCCTGCTGCTCGTGGCGAATGTGGTTGATGACGGCGGTCTTGAGCCCGGAGAGTGAGAACGCGTAGTCGCCGCTTCGCATCATCGCGCGTGGGAAGTCGATGGCAGCCGGGTCGCCGGTCTCGGCGAGGCGCGAGAGGATTGGACCGCCGGGATAGCCCAGGCCCAGCACCTTGGCGACCTTGTCGAACGCCTCCCCTGCCGCGTCGTCCAGCGTCTCGCCCATCGTGCGGTACACACCCCACTCGGGCATGTGCACGAGCGACGTGTGCCCGCCTGAAACGAGCAGCGCCACCAGCGGCGGTGCGACGAGCGGGTCGGCGAAGACGTTGGCAAAGATGTGGCCTTCGAGGTGGTTGACGCCCACCAGAGGTAGCCCCGTTCCCATCGCAAGCCCCTTGGCGTACGCAAGCCCCACTACCAGCGCGCCGACCAGCCCCGGGCCGTAGGTCACCGCGATCGCGTCGAGCGCCGAGAGCGGCAGCGGCCCGTCGAAGCCGAGCGCGGGCCCGGCCTCGGCAAGCGCCTCGTCGACGACGCTGACGATCGCCTCGGTATGCTTGCGGCTCGCGATCTCGGGCACCACGCCACCAAAGCGGGCGTGGAAGTCGATCTGGCTCGCGACGACGTTGGCCACGAGCTCGCGGCCTCCTCGCATCACGGCGGCAGCGGTCTCGTCGCACGAACTCTCGATTGCGAGAATCAGCTCGGCATGGGGCGGCTCGTCATCCATCGCGGCCTTGCTGGCTGCCGACGACGCAGCTCCGCTCGAAGATGTCGGCAGATCGCCCCACATGATGAGCGCAGCCTCGCCGGTATCGGCGTAGTAGCCTGGTCGCTCCCCGACCGGCTCAAGTCCTAGCGACTCGTAGAGCGCGATTGCGGCGGTGTTGCTCGGCCGGACCTCGAGCGTCATGCGCGTGGCCCCCATCGCCGAGGCGAGCGCCATCGCCTCGGCAGCCAGAGCGCGACCGAAGCCCTCACCTCGGCGAGTCGGATCGACAGCGAGATTCATGAGGTGAGCATCGTCGTCCACAAGCATCACACCTGCGTAGCCAAGTACACGGCCCGAATCCTCGGCGACCAGATAGGCGCGGCGTGAGGCGCGCAGCTCCTCGCGAAACGCTCCGGCCGACCACGGGTCGCGGAAGGATGCCGCTTCGAGCGCCGCCACGGCCGAGACGTCGTCGAGGCGCATGTCGCGCACGCTCGCGCTCATCGGCCGTCACCTGCGACGCCGCTGGGCGGAGTCAGACCAGCGCGACCGGCGGCTGCGGCCTCGTTCTCCTCGGCGTCAGAGAGTCGCGTGTAGAGCGGCAGCAGATCGCCCGGTGCGCCGGAGCCCAGCTCCCCCGCTGCGCGAGCGGTTGCGAACGCGAGGAAGAGCCCGTGCGCGTAGGGCGCCCACAGGCGCTCGTCGGCGACGGTCGCCTCCCGTCCGAGCGAGTCGGCGAACAGCTCGCCGTACTTGCGCAGGCCGTTGCCGGCCAGCACCAGCGGCTCGCCAAGACGCGCCCACTCCTGTGCCACGTCGGCGGGCTTGGCGACACGATCGGGTGCGAGCCGCACCGCTCGGCCGTGACCGCAGCGAAACAGCGCCGGATAGACCTCACCGCGCATCGCATCGCCGAGCACCCCAAGCAGCATCGTGCGCTCCTCGGCGATGCCCCACGCGATCGCATCCAGCGTGCCGACGCCCCACAGCTCAACGCCGAGGCCGTGCGCGAGACCCTTCGCCGTCGCAACGCCGATGCGCACGCCGGTAAACGAGCCCGGCCCCCGCCCGACGATGACCGCCCTCACGTCGTGCACGGAGAGTTTGCTGCCTGCGAGCAGCGACGCGACGGTCGGAAGAACGCGCGACATCGCGGCCCGCGGGGCATCGACGACCGCCGAGGCGAACGTCTCGATCGTAGTCTCGGTCAGCCACGCGAGGCCGACCGCCGTGATCTCGGTGGAAGTGTCGAGCGCCAGCAGGAGCTCTCTCACGAGCGCGCCTCCACGTCACTGGCGACGCACACACCCTTGAGGCCCGCACCTGCGTCTCGCCACGCGGCCGAAAGCGATGCGCCGCGTTCGCCGAGCGGTTTGAGCACCAGAGTGCGGGCATCATCGTCGGTGATCAGGATGCTGACGATCAGACCGTCGGCGGGCATGGAGTCCCCGAAGCGATCGCCCCACTCCACGACCGACACTCCGTCGGCTTCAAGCGTGCCCCAGTAGTCCAGGTCCTCGAGCTGATCGCCGGTCTCGAGACGGTAGAGATCGAAGTGATACAGCGGCAGGCGCCCCTCGTGAACGAGTAGGAGGTTGAACGTCGGGCTGGTCACCGGTTCGGCGACGCCAAGACCACGGGCGATACCCTTCGTGAGCTGCGTCTTGCCCGCGCCGAGGTCGCCGGACAGGATGAGCACATCGCCCGCGCTGAGCTGCGGCGCAAGTGCCTCGCCGAGCGCCTCGGTGGCGTCTCGGCTGGTGGTGTCGAACGCGACGGCGCGGGCCATCAGAACAGCCTCGTCTGGGCGTCGGGCGAGGTGTGAGCGGAGTCGGCCGGTGGCGTCGCGAGCGGGCCCTCGGCCGGAGGCGCAGTCGCAGTCGCAGGCACCACCGCGGCCTGCGCGGCTTCGTCGGTTCTCGCGACGTCGGCGCCGTCGGTGCGCGCCTGGGCGAGCAACTCGCGCAAGCGGCCGAAGTCGTCGAAGAGCGCGTCGCGCTTGGTGCGGTCGTAGATCGCGGCAGCCGGATGGAAGATCGGTAGCACCGTGAAACGGCCGGCACTCTGCGGGCGTCCGTGAAGGCGAGTGATGCCCGTCTCCGTCTTGAGCACGAACTTGGTCGCGAAGTTGCCCAGCGTCACGAGAACGTCTGGGTGGATGAGGCGAATCTGCTCGCGCAGGAATGGCGTACACGTCTCGATCTCGATCGGCTCCGGATCTCGATTGCCGGGCGGTCGGCACTTCACCACGTTGGCGATGTAGACCTCGGCGCGGTAGAGCCCCGCGTGGGCGAGCAGCTCGTTGAGCAACTGGCCCGCGGCGCCTACAAATGGCTCGCCCTTCAAGTCCTCGTTCTTGCCCGGACCCTCGCCGATGAACATCACTCGAGCGTGTGGGTCACCAACGCCAAAGACGACGCGCGTGCGCGTTTCACCCAGCGGGCAGCGGTGGCAGTCGCCGATGTGCGTACGAAGCGCTTCGAGGTCTGGGCAGCCGAGGCCAGGCACAGCACTCGGCCCGCTCAGATCCAGGTCGCGACCTCGGCGAGCGGTCGGCGGGCGGGACGACCCGCAGACTCCGCCGAGTAGCCCACCGGCAAGATCGCGATCGGCTCGATGGGAGCCTGGATGCCCAGAGCTTCGCGCACGGCGTCGGCGTCAAACGCGCCGATCCAACACGAGGCTAGGCCACGGTCGACAGCCGTGAGCAGGATGTTCTCAACGGCAGCCGCGGAGTCTTGAATGCAGTAGAGCCGCTCACCGCGGTCCGAGTAACGCGCAGCGCACGGCCGAGGATCCACCGAGACAACGATGACTACGGGCGCAGCGGTCGCCCAACGCTGGCGCAGCGCCGTGCCGAGACGCTCGCGCGACTCCAGTGAACGGGCGATCGTGAAGCGCCACGGCTGGATGTTGCCGGCAGTGGGCGCGGTCACGGCGGCCTCGATCAGCGCGCGGATGTCCTCGTCGGCGACATCGAGCTTGCTGTTGAAGTGGCGCACACTGCGCCGCTTGGCCAAGACCTCGGAGAACTCCATGGACCGCTCCTTCGACAACGCATGAGCCTTGGTGACAGGGGCTTTCGGCCACCATAAGTGTCACATTCTAGCCCATGCCCTCAAGCCCCTGCATGCCAAACGCCGAGACCAACACAATCCCCAACGCAGGGACACCGCCGAGCACGTCGAAAGCTTACATCGGAGGTGAGGGCCGTATGTATGACAAGCATCCAGACGTGACCGATGAGGATCTGGGTATTCGCGCGTTCCAGATCAAGAGGGCCAAGGCTGTTGAAAGAGCGATCCAGCTGATCCGGCATGGCCTAGGCCAAGGCTGGAAGGATCTCACAGGCGAAGAGATCGACGAGCTTGAGTGGGTGCTCGGCGAGCTATGGTCGTACGTAGCTCGTGCGCACTGGGACGACCTGCGCTTTGGCCAGGTGACAACGCGCGACATCATCAAGATGCTCACATTGGGAAGCCAGATGCGTCGCCACGCGCGCAACAACATCGAGATCTTGCGCGAGATCGATGCGATCGTGTCGGCCGAGTCGCAGGGCAGCTATCAAGAGCCCGACGAGGCCTAAGGCTCCACAAACTCGCACGGCAAAGAACGATGGCCCCGGGAGAGTATCCCGGGGCCATCTGCTTGTGCTCTGGTAGTGCAGTTACTTCGCGGCCAGCGCCGCGCGCTTCTTCGCCTCGATCTTCTTCTTGACCTTCTTGAGGCGGAACAGATCCTCACGCGCACGCTCGTCGAGCGTCTGGCTGATATAGCTGACCTGCTCGATGAGCGAAGGCACCGTAATCTGCTCGAGCGCGTTGACTCGGCGGTTCGTCTTGTTGATCTCTTCGCCGAGTCGCTTCAGGCGGGTCTCGATGTCGGCGTATTCGATGATGACGTCGAGGATCTTCTCGAACTTCTCGGCAGTCTCGTCGACTCGTGAGGAGACGCCGGTGACCGAGTAGCCTCGTGTGAACGACGACTTGATCGGGCTCTCGCCCTTGGTCACGACCGGGACCGACACGCCCATGATCTTGGTACCGGTCATCTCCACGACGATCTCGCCCTTCGTGGCAAGGCCCGCGGAGCGCAGCGCAACGACGCCGTCGACCGCTTGAGCGACGGCCAGAGAGTACTGGGCCTCGCGAACGGTCTTCTGAATCGAGTCCGAGAGTCGAAGCGTCTCGTCCATGACGCCCATGAACTCGATGAGCAGCGCGTCACGCTTCTGCTTGAGCAGGTCCATGCCCTGCTGAGCCAGACCGATCTGCTGCTTGCGCTCGAGGAGCTCTGCTCGTGTTGGTCGTACTTCTTCCATGGGTTAGGCCTCCGCGGCCGCGGCGTCGTCTTTGTCCTGCAGTGCGACGTAGTCGGGGTGGTACTTCTCGATGAAGTCGCGAACGCGCTTCAGCTCGCCCATCGGCAACGCGCCCATGAGCTCCCAGCTGATGTCGAGCGTCTGCTCGATCGTACGACCTTCGTCGCCCTGACCCACGATGCGCTCCTCGAACTGGTCGGCGAAGCGCAGGTACGCGCGGTCTGTGTCGGAGAGAGCTTCCTCGCCGACGATTGCGACCAGCTTGCGGAGGTCGCGACCTTGCGCGTACGCGGCGTACATCTGGTTGGCGACCGCACGGTGATCCTCGCGCGTCTTGCCTTCGCCGATACCGAGGTTCATCAGGCGCGACAGACACGGCAGCACGTCGATCGGCGGGAAGACCGCCTTGCGGTGCAGCTGGCGGGAAAGCACGATCTGGCCCTCGGTGATGTAGCCGGTGAGGTCAGGAATCGGGTGCGTGATGTCGTCGTCCGGCATCGAGAGGATCGGGAGCTGCGTGACCGAGCCTTTGCGGCCCTTGATGCGGCCGGCGCGCTCGTAGATGGTCGAGAGGTCCGTATACATGTAGCCGGGGAAGCCTCGGCGGCCAGGAACCTCTTCGCGTGCCGTCGAGACTTCGCGCAGCGCCTCGCAGTAGTTGGTCATGTCGGTGAGCACAACGAGTACCTGCAGGTCCTTCTCGAACGCGAGGTACTCGGCGACCGTGAGTGCAGCCTTCGGGGTGAGCAGGCGCTCGACGGTAGGGTCGTCGGCCAGGTTGAGGAAGAAGACGACGCGCTCAAGTGCGCCCGTGTCTTCGAACTGCTGACGGAAGAAGGCCGCCTCGCGGTTCGTGATGCCCATCGCCGCGAACACGATGGCGAACTCCTCGCCCGACTTGACGCGTGCTTGGCGGATGATCTGCGCCGCGAGCTCGTTGGCCGGAAGGCCCGAGCCCGAGAAGATCGGCAGCTTCTGGCCACGCACGAGCGTGTTCAGGCCGTCGATGGCGCTGATGCCGGTCTCGATGAAGTCCGCCGGCTGCTCGCGGGTGTACGGGTTGATCGGCGCGCCGGTAATGTCGAGGCGCTTCTCCGGGATGATCGGGGCGCCACCGTCGATCGGCTTGCCCGTGCCGTTAAGCACGCGGCCGAGAAGCTCGACCGAGACGTCGATCTTGGCGACCTCTTCGAGGAAGCGGACCTCTGTCTTGGCGATGTCGATACCCTGCGTACCTTCGAACACCTGGATGACGGCCATGTTACCGCTGATCTCGAGTACCTGACCGCTGCGACGCGAGTCGTCGGGCATCAGGATTGAGACCATTTCGTTGTACGCAACGCCCTTGACGTCCTGCACGAAGATCAGCGGGCCCGTCACGTAGTTCAGCGTACGGTAGTCGACGGAGAGCAGCGAGCGGTGTGCAGCTGCGGCGGTTTCCGGGGTCATGTGCTAGTACACCTCGATTCCAGCGATGTCCTCGACGACCTTTGCCGTCATCTCTCGCATCTTGGCGAGCGATTCCTCATGTGGCGTGGTCTTGAGCACCGCGATCTCGTCACGGATGGGCAGGTCGAGGATCTCGCGAAGAGCAACTCCGCGGTTCAGAGCGCCGGTGGCGGCGTCGTTGAACGCCAGGATCGTCTTGAGGATCCAGTACTGCTTATCCGGCGGGCAGTACGCATCGACCTCGTCGAATGCGAACTGCTGGAGGAAGTCCTCACGCAGCATTCGAGCGATTTCGAGGATGAGCTTCTCGGACTCCGGAAGTGCGTCCGGGCCGACCAGCTGCACGATCTCTTGCAGCTCGGTCTCCTTCTGCAGGATCGACATCGCACGCTCGCGATGCTCGAGCCAGTCCGGGGCAACGTTCGTCTCGTACCAACCGCGCACCTGGCCGAGGAACAGCGTGTAGCTCTTCGTCCAGCTGATGGCCGGGAAGTGGCGGCGGTGGGCTAGCGAGGTGTCGAGCGCCCAAAACGCGCCCGTGACTCGCAGGGAGTTCTGCGTCATCGGCTCGGACATGTCACCACCGGCCGGCGACACCGCACCGACCATCGTGACGGAGCCGATACGATCGTCGTCGTCGCTGCCGAGCGGCTTGACTCGACCACTTCTCTCGTAGAACGCGGCGAGACGTGTGGCCAGATACGCCGGGTATCCTTCCTCACCCGGCATCTCCTCGAGCCGACCGGACACCTCGCGGAGTGCCTCACCCCACCTGGAGGTAGAGTCGGCCATCATCGCGACGTTGTAGCCCATGTCGCGGTAGAACTCTGCGAGCGTGGCGCCTACGTAGATCGAGGCCTCGCGGGCCGCGACCGGCATGTTCGATGTGTTGGCGACGAGCACCGTGCGGTCCATGAGCGGCGCATCGTGACGAGGGTCGTCAAGGTGCGGGAACTCGGTGAGGACCTCAGTCATCTCGTTGCCGCGCTCGCCGCAGCCGATGTAGACGATGATGTCGACGTCGGCCCACTTGGCCAGCGACTGCTGGGTGACCGTCTTGCCTGTGCCGAAACCGCCCGGGATGATCGCGTTGCCGCCCAGGGCGATCGGGAAGAACGTGTCCAGGATCCGCATGCCCGTCGTAAACGGCGTGGTCGGGTCCATCTTCTTGACGTACGGACGTCCCTGACGTACTGGCCAGCGCTGGCTCATGCAGATCTCGGTGCCATCCTCGAGCGTCGCGACGACCGTGTCTACGTTGTACTTGCCAGCCGAGATGACGCTGGCGATCTTGGAGTTCTTGGTGTTCGGCGGAACCATGACCTTGTGCAGGATGGTCTGGCCCTCGGGAATCGTCCCGACGACGTCGCCGCGTCCGACCATGTCGCCAACGGCGACGGTCGGTGTGAACTCCCACAGCTTCTCGCGGTCAAGCGCCGAGGCCCGCGTTCCACGCTCGATGTAGTCACCGCTCTGAGCCGCGATGACGGGCAGCGGGCGCTGGACGCCGTCGTAGATCGATGTCAGCAGACCCGGGCCAAGCTCGACCATCAGCGGGCCTTCGGTCGACTCGACGATCTCGCCGACCTTCAGGCCGGACGTGTCTTCATATACCTGGATCGTGGCCGTGTCGCCCTCAAGGCGGATGACCTCGCCCATGAGGCCCTCTTCGCCTACGCGGACGATATCGTACATACGGGCGCCCCGCATGCCGTCCGCGACCGCGACCGGGCCGGTGATCTTTGCAATCGTTCCGACGATCATGTCATCCCCGCCTCAGCGTGATATCGAAGCCGATCGCTCGCCTGATGAGCCTTGAGAGGTAGGCCCGGTGGTCCTCACCTATCTCAAGCTTCTCCCTGATCGGCAGGGAGACCACGATCGGCCGGTATATCGAATCGATCTTCCTTTGGATCCGTTCATCGACTGCGGTCATCAAGCGCTCATGAACCGCGATGATGCCGGTGGCATCATCGTCGAGCAGTGACGCTAGCCGAGAACGGGTCATCTCGGGTGACTCCATTACCTCGACATCGACTCCTGCGAGTCGGAACCCGTCAGCCGTGTCGGCATCGGTGAGAACGACGAGCTTATACAAGGATCAGCTCCTCCCTCACCCGGTCCGCCGGCATACCGACGGCCTTACCTTTGACGATGATGCGCAAGTTGGTGATCTCGTTCTGCTTGCCGTAGAGATACGCGATGGCGACTCCGACCCCTTGGGGGTCGCGAATGCTCGACTGGAGCGCTGTTCGCATGAGCATCTCTTCAAGAGCACGCTCGAACACGGGAATCGAAGCGTTCTCGAGGTAGCGCAGGGCAGCGGCGTCCAGCGCGGAAGCGTACACAGTCCTCTTGAGACGATCGAGCACCTCATCCACGTCGGAGAGCTTCGCAAGTTCCAAGAAGAGGTCCTTGCGAACTACACGTCCGCCCTCGAGAAAGTACCTACTCGCGTTGGCGGACTCGGCGTCTGCCTTCAAGAGGCGGAACACCATGACGAGGTTCGCCGTGTCGATCTGCAGCCCCAAGATGCGCCGTGCAACGGACACGTCCACAGCATTGCCTGTGAGCCGGCTTGAGGCCCACTCGGCGTACTGCCGGTCCAGCGCCAACTCGAGAGGCGCCAAGTCGTTGTCTCGCGCATACTCCGGGTAGAACTGACGCAGCGGCGCAGCGTAGGGCAAGCCCCACATCGCCATCGTGTCGATGACCGCGCGTACGTCGTCGAAACGAGTGAGCGCCTCGAGCTCGTCCTCGCCGAGATAGCCGGCCGGGAAGAAGTTCGACTTGATCTCGTCCAGTGACACATGGTTGTGCGCCCCACGCAGGATCGTCTTGATGTTGAAGACGTCCCAGCGACCGAGCAGTGTCGAAAGCAGCTTGCGCGCCTTCGGATCCACAAAGGACAACACTTTGCGGTACGCCCGCACCATGTTCACTCGAAGCGCTTCATCGATGACGTCGGAGGTGAAACCGTGGACCACCTCGCCCTCGAGATCAGTTTGGTACTCGGTCTCCATGAGGGTCTTGACGGTCGTGGCGACGTCCGGCAGCTCGATCAAACGCTCGTAAAACGCGTGCGGCAAGAGATGCGAACGCATGCCTCGAAGGCGTGCGTTTGCATACCCCGCGTCGGTCTCGGGGACCGTCGTGTTGCCTGCCGTGACGACAGCCTTGCTCATGAGAACAGTACCTTCGCCACATCGGCCTGGAGCATTTGACGCGTGCGGTCGAGACGGTCCTCGAGGGTATTGCGGCGGACGATGCGTCCGTCAAACGCCTCGACGACCAAGCCGCCCGCAGTCTGCAGCGTCGGATCGATCGTGGCCGACAACCCCGCAGCCTCTGCAGCGCGCGAAGCAAGCGCCGCATCGGCCGGAGCGACCTCGATGGTCACAGCGCCTTCGAGCCCTTCGAGCGCCTCCTTGGCAAGCGCCAGGAAGAGCTGTTCGTACGTGCCGCTGGACCGCGACTCCGACAGCTTCGCGAGCGCGGCATCGAACACCGCAACGACGGCATCGCCCTTGACGGATGACACGATCATCTTCGACTCAAGACGCGCTGCGTTGACCGTCTTGGCGGCTGCTGCATTTGAGACACTTTCGGCCTGACGAGTGAAGCGGTCGTGAATCTGTTCGGCCTCCCGCTTGCCCTCCTCGACGATGAGCCGCGCATGCTCGCGCGCCTCTTCGAGAACGGCTTCGGAGTCAGCCTGCGCTTGCTCGTCCAGCGCTCTCAGGATGTCTTCGATGGCCATAGGAACGTCCCTCTCTTACGGATCGACGGTTGAACTGCCCTCGTCTAGCCGTTGAGGAGGATTGCCATAACGAAGCCGAGCAGGACGATAACCTCAGGCAGAGCGGTGAGGGTGAGCACGAAGACGCGCTCTTCCGGACGCTCAGCGAGGGTACCCTGACCGGCGGAGCCGATCCTGGCCTGCGCGTAGCCTGCTGCCATTGCCGAGATACCCATGGCCAGTGCGGCGCCGAGCGTCTTGACGGCGTCTGCCATCGTCGTGACCTTGGTCGCGTCAGCACCGAACGCAACTGCAGGAACGACCAGAACCCCCAACAACGTGCACCAGAACACATACTTAGCGAGCCTCTTGCTGATCATGTACGCTACTCCCCTCCGGTCTTGTGGAACGGCTTGTACTCCTTGTTACTCGTCTCAAAGAACCCCCCGAAGAACTCGAGGAAGTTCAGACGAATCGCGTGAATTGTTGGCGTGAACGCGCAGATGACGAAGTTCAGAATCTGCAGCGGAACAGCCAACAGAAGACCGATGACTGGGTTGCCCATCTTGATGGCGATCCCGTTGACGGCCGTGGCGAAGATGGCGCCGGCGAGGCCGACGGCCATGATTCGCAGATAGCTCGCAATGTGGGTCAGCGCAAGGATGGATTCAATGCCTCCGTTGATGGAGCCACCCTTGATTGCGTAGAACAGACCCATGAACAGGAGCAGCGCGGCTGCGGCCTGAAGCACCAGAGCCCACGTGCTGCCAACGCTCACGGTCAGCAGTGCACCGAAGACGACCATCAGGATCAGGAAGACAAAGCCAACAACGAACGCGACGATGCCGCCCTTCTCATATACATGAGACCAGTGCTTCGTCTTGATCCCGTTATAGATGCCTAGTGCTAGACCCAGCAGCACCTGCACGAGCCCGACCACAATGGCGATGATGAGGAACGGAATCAACATCTCCGTCGAGGTACGTTCGAACGGCAACAGCTGCGTGGCGCCAGCCGGAACGGTTCCGAATCCGATGGCTCCGTTGAGGCTGTAGATCGGCTGGATGAGGTTTGCGAACTGCGGACCCAGCAGGTTGCCGAAGAACTCGCCAAAGACGAATCCGAAGATGATTACCGAGGTTGCCGCGGGGCCAAGCACCGCTGTTGCGAGCTGGACACCGTCGTTGTCCGGGAACTTCATGCGCAGCCAGATGACCGTGCCGAGCATGACGAGTCCGTAGCCGATGTCTCCTACGATCATGCCGAAGAACAGCGGGTAGAAGAGCGCCAACATCCAGGTCGGGTCGTAGGTGCCGTACATCGGCTTGCCCATGACACCCATGAGCGACTCGAAAGGCTTGAGGTAGCCGGGGTTGTCCAGAGCCACCGGGGCGTTGGCGAAGTCCTTCTCGGTGATCTCGAGCTGCGAAACCACGATGTCGTCGCCGAACTGCTTCTTGAGGTCGGCTTCAACCTCGGGAAGATCCGCAACCGGGACCCAACCGTCGATCATGAACGCATATTCGGTGCGGCCGAACTGCGGGATCGCGACGATCTCGTCGATGCGGTCGACCAGCACGTCGCGAGCCGTGGCCAGCTTCGTGTACCACTTGTGCGCCATCTCGGTGAGTTCGCTACGAATCTTGTCCAGCTCGGCCGGCAGTTCTTCGCGACGCTGACGGATGTTCTGGTAGGCGACGTCGAGCGGCATCTCCTGGAAGTCCTGCGGCAGACGAATCTGGTTGACGTTCTCCATCGCGAGGAACTTGTGAACCGGCTCGGCGTACTGGCGAGCGTAGACGACGATTGCCGCCGTGGTCGTCTCGTCGATATCGGTAGAGAGGATCTCGCACTGCGACTTCGTGAGCTTGTCCAGCTCGACCTGCAGGTGCTCGAGGCCCTCCTTGTAGCGGCGCTCGACCAGCAGCGCCACGCTATCGAACTGCCCGGTGACGACCAGCTGCTTTGCGAGCGGTTGGATCTTGGACAGGATCGGCTCGTAGCGAGCGAGAAGTGCGAGCTCTGACTCGGTCTGCGTATGCAGCGAAGCCAAGTCCGCCGTCTTCTCTTCGACCTCGCCGATCGCCGAGGAGATCTCGACAGCGAGCTCGTCTGGCTTGAGGTGCCAGAGGCGCTCGTACTCGACCGTGCGCGACTTCGGGTCTATGCCTCCCTCAGGCTCCGAGAGCGTCTTGAGGATGGCGCGCACACGTATGAGCAGCTCATCGAGCTGGTCGTACGTCTTGACCTCGTCGCCCGCGATCTCCATGCGGTCGAGTGCGACCTCGCCGCTCTGGATCTTCTTCGAGAGGTCCTCGATGTGGATCTTGCCTTGTTCGTGAAGCGCACTCACGACGTCGAGAAACAAGCCCTTCGGGCCTATGATCTCGACCTTTGCCATCGGGACTAGCACGTCGACCACCCTCCCCGGTGTCGGTACGTCCCGTCGAGCCCGCTGCTAGACAACGGACACGGCGTCCAGCACAAGACGCACCGCATCATCGCGGCGCGCATCGACCTGAGCTTGAATCCTATCGGCCTCTGCCTTGGCGTCGGTGCGAAGCGTGTTAGCTTCGGCGTCTGCCTTCGCACGAATCTCGGCGTCCCGGCTGGCCGCACCGGCACCGCCTTCGCTCTCTGCGATGTTCACGAGCTCAGCGGCCTTCTTGCGAGCGGTGGCGATAATCTCGTCAGCCTCACGCTTGGCGGCCAGAACCTGGCCCGAGATCTCCAGTTCCTTCTCGCGAATGAGGTGCAACGGAGTGTTCGCATCCGATGCGATCGTCTCCTGGTGCAGCCGAATCTCTTCGACGACCTTACTGTCGTCCACAGCAGTCCCCCTCATCATGTAGCGCGTGCGTTGGTGGAAGCGCATAACGCGCCTCGATGGGTGTTTCGCTATCGAGGGGGTGGGCTCCTGCCGAGATACCGCTTCGGAAATGCATCTTTTCCGAGAAAGGCGCCCGAATCGCACGAATTGGGGCGAACCACGGGCCGTGACCTACCGGTAGAGCCTCTCCATACGCATTCCGAATGCGCATGCTAGCTCGTAGTTGATGGTCCCGGCCTTCTCGGCAAGCGACTCCATGCGGATGCTCTCAGCGCCCTGCGTCCCGACGATCACGGCCTCGACGCCGCGCTTCGCGTCGATGTCGCGCGGCACCTCGACCATCAGCTGGTCCATGCATACGCGCCCGATCTGCCGGCAGCGCTTTCCGCCGAGCAGAACGTCCATCTCGTTGGACAGAACGCGGTGAACGCCGTCGGCGTAGCCGAGCGGCAGGGTGGCAACGACGGTAGGAGCCGAGGCGGTCCACGTGAAGCCGTAGCTGACGCTCTCGCCCATGGCCACGCGTTTGACCAGCGTCGCGCGAGCCTTGACCGACATCGCGGGCGCCAGACCGATGACCTTCTCGGTGGCGTGGCTGGGATGCAGGCCGTAGATCGCAATGCCGCATCGAACCATGTCGTAGTGCGCCTCGGGATACAGGATCGTCGCCGGACTGTTGGCGGCGTGCACGATTCCAGCATTCACGCCTTCGGTGCGCATCTCGGAGAGTGCCTTCTCGAAGCGCTGTAGCTGACGCGTGACCTCCCAGTCGCCCGCGACATCGGCGGTAGCGAGGTGCGTGAAAGTACCCTCCAGCCTCAGACCGGGAAAGTCGGCGAGGTTGCGAGCGAACGGCGCGGCGTCCTCGGAATGGATGCCGATGCGATTCATTCCCGAGTCGATCTTGAGGTGGAACGGCGCCTCGATGTCGCGCGCGGCGGCACACTTGCCCAGCGCGACCGCGAACTCTCGCGTAGTGACCGTCGGGACGATCTGGCGCTCGAGCAGCGTGGGGATCGCAGCCTCGGGTGGCTCGGAGAGCAGCTGCACCGGTGCCGAAATGCCCGCGTCTCGCAGCTCGACGGCCTCCGCGACGGTGGCGACTCCCAGGCAGTCAGCCCCCCCGGCTAGCGCGGCGCGCGCCGCTCGTACCGAGCCGTGACCGTAGCCATCGGCCTTGACGACGGCCATGAAGCGCGTGCCCGGCCGAGTCAGCGCCTTGAGCGTCGCCACGTTCCTGGCGATGGCCGCCGTGTCGATCTCGGTCCAGGCCCAACGCATGCTCGTCACTGCTCGGCTCCCGCAATCATCGAGCGCAACACGTCGGACTTGGTGACGATGCCAACGAGCTTGTCGCCATCGAGTACGGGCAGTCGCGAGACGTCGCGATCGACCAGAAGCGTTGCGACGTCTTCGACGCTCGAGCTCGCCTGCACCGTGTGTGGCTCGGCGGTCATCACATCGGCGACTGTGGCGGCGACGGCCTTCTTCAACTCGCGCTCGAAGCGACTCGTCGACGGCGGATACATGATGAAGCCGTCGAGCAGATGGATGTAGGTGGGGTACTCGAGCTTGATGTCCTTCATGATGAGGTCGCCCTCGGTCACCAAGCCGGTCAGCTTGCCGCCGTCGACCACGGGTAGCGCGCCGATATGCCGATCGACCATCAGCCGAGCCGCATCGGTGACGCTCATGGACGAGGGAACCGTCACTGGGTTGGCGGTCATGATGTCGCGCACTGTTTTGTCGACCATCTTGGGTCCTCCTCGTTCGCGGTGCGAGACCTCGTGCTACCAGCTGCCGAGCAACTCGGCCGCGGCGACAGGCAGATACTCTGGCACGTCTTCGGACGTAACGCACAGCGGCGTCAGGTCGGCCGCCGCGGCCTCGCCTGCGCGACCGTGAAGGTATGCGCCGAGTGCGGCTGCGTCGAACGCCGAGAGCCCCTGCGCCAGCAGCCCACCGATCACGCCGGCTAGAACGTCACCGGTCCCCGCAGTGGCAAGCGCGGGCGATCCCGACGTGTTGATGACCTGTCGACCATCGCCGCTGGTCACGGTACCCGCACCCTTGAGCACGAC
Source organism: Coriobacteriia bacterium (assembly GCA_031292615.1). Classification (NCBI taxonomy): domain Bacteria; kingdom Bacillati; phylum Actinomycetota; class Coriobacteriia; species Coriobacteriia bacterium. Next base: position 40,198 of record JARLGT010000038.1, read on the forward strand.
CACCCGTCCGGGTCCCGCAAGCTTCGCTGACGAGGATACCCTATCGGCTTGAACGTCGGCCGCCGTCGTGCCCAGCAGGCGGGCGAGCTCGCCAGGATGGGGGGTGATGATGGTTGGCTGCCTGCGCCGCTCGACGAGTTCGTGCGCGTCGACCAGCGCGTTGAGTGCGTCCGCGTCGATGACGAGCGGCCTGTCGAGACGCGACACTATCTCGCGCGCCGTCGCAGCTGCGCCGTCGGCCATCGTCAGCCCCGGCCCAAGCACCACCGCGTCGAACTCCCGAGCCAGCGCGATCGCCTTGTCTGCGGCTGCCGAGGAAAACGCGTGCGTGCGGCCCTGTGGCAGCCCCACCACGGGCGCGGCAAGCAGATGGGCCTGTGCGGTCGCCACGACGCCGTCTGGCACCGCGAGCGTGACGTAGCCTGCGCCCGACCGCATCGCTCCGCGCGTCGCGAGCACGGCCGCGCCCGGGAACTGCCCCGAGCCGGCGATGACCAGCACGCGCCCTCGCGCGTTCTTGTGGGTGTCGGCCGCTGGAAGCGGCAGCAGCGCCGCGTACTCCTCGGCGGTCCAGACCTCGGGCGCCTCGGCGAGCTCGGCGACGAAACGAGGCTCGATGCCGACGTCGGCGACAACGACCTCGCCAGCGTAGGCGGCGGCCGGGAACAGCAGCAACCCGCACTTGGGAGCGGTGAACGTGACGGTGCAGTCAGCGCGAATCGCATCGCCGAGAACGGCGCCCTTGTCGGCGTCGATGCCGGTTGGGACATCGACGGCTATCACGTAGGCGCCACTCTCGTTGGCCGCGCGCACCCAGGAGTCCAGCGGCTCGCGAAGCGCCCCGCTCGAACCGATGCCGAGGAGCGCATCGACGATGACGTCGCCGCCGTGCAGGTCCTCGGCGCTGAGTGGAGCGGTGGGAACGCGCCAGTGCACCCCGGCGACCATCGCGCCTTTCGCAGCCTCGGCGGCGATTCCCTTCAGGTCGCGTGGATTGCGCGTCGTGAGCACGCGCACGGCACGCCCCTGCGCGTGCAGATCGTGTGCGGCGATCCAGCCGTCTCCCGCGTTGTTGCCCGAGCCAGCGAGTACGAAGACGGAGCCGTGCTCGTCGCGCGCGGCGACTTGTGCTGCGACGGCCGCGCCGGCGGCTCGCATCAGCGTGGCGAGCTCGACGCCCTGCTCGGCGACGGCGCGCGCCTCAACGGCCCGGACCTGCTCGGCGGTGAGTGCTCGGATCACGGCGCCACTCCTCATCGGCAGAATTGGCGGGGTGGCCCGCATGCGAGCCACCCCGGTTCGCTACTCCGAATCTGTTCCCCTGCTTGGGACGTCGTCAAGCAGCGCGCGCGCTTCCTTGAAGTCGGCGGCGAGCTTGGCCATCGGATCGGGTCGCTCGTCCTTGCGCGGCCGTGCGCCCTCGGTGATGGCGACGGCTGAAGCCACGGCCGTTGTGTGCGTGAACGAGAGAGAGAGGTGCATCTCGACGATGCCCAGCTCCTCGGCGCGCTCGGCGGCCTTGCCCAGCAGTCGCGGCACGGGGCGGCCGTTGCTCTCGCGCACGACCTCCACGTCGGTGAAGCGCATGCCTGAGAACCCGGTCCCCAGCGCCTTGAGCACGGCTTCCTTGGCCGCGAAGCGCAGCGCGTAGTGCACCTCCGGGCGGCTGCGCTTCTCGCAATACGCGCGCTCCTCGGCGGAGAACAGCCGTTCCTTCATACGCGGATGACGAGCCAGTGCATCGCGCATCCGATCGATCTCGACGATATCGACGCCCAGTCCGGTGATCACCTGACTACTCCACCGTCACAGACTTGGCGAGGTTGCGGGGTTGATCGACGTTGCAGCCCCGCGCTTTGGCGATGTGGTAGCTCAAGAGCTGCAGCGGAACGACCGCCGGAATCGCCGAGAGAACCTCGCTGACGGCCGGTATCTGCAGCACGTGCTCGGCGTGCTGGTAGATGTCCTGATCGCCGGCGGTTGCCACCGCGACGATGCTCGCACCACGAGCGCGCACCTCCTGGATGTTGCTCACAACCTTCTCGTAGACGCGACCCTGCGTCGCCACGACCACAACCGGCATCTCGTCGGTAATCAGTGCAATCGGCCCGTGCTTCATCTCGCCGGCCGGGTACGCCTCGGCGTGGATGTAGGAGATCTCCTTGAGCTTGAGCGCCCCCTCCATGGCCACGGAGACCCCAAACCCGCGGCCAAGGAACAGCGTGCTCTTGGCATCGACGAACGCTTCGGCGGCCCCGCCCAGATCTCCGAGGTCCTCGAGGATAGCCTCGACCACGTCGGGGATGTGCGAGAGCTCCTCGAACAGCGACGCAACGCGCTCGTCAGACATCGTGCCCTTCGCCTGCGCGAGTTTGAGTGCGAGCACGGTCAGCGCGGCGATCTGCGCCGTGAACGTCTTGGTCGCGGCGACGCCGATCTCGGGCCCCGCGTGCGTGTAGATGCAGCCGTCCGACTCGCGCGTGACGCGGGACCCGACAACGTTGGTGACCGCGATGACCTTGGCGCCACGGTCGCGCGCCTCGCGGACTCCAGCCAGCGTGTCGGCCGTCTCACCAGACTGCGTGATGGCGACACACAGCGTCTCCTCGTCGACGATCGGGTCGCCGTATCGGAACTCGCTGGAGCACTGGACCTCAACCGGGATGCGAGCCCACATCTCGATGAGGTTCTTAGCCGCAATGCCGGCGTGTAGCGACGTGCCGCACGCGATGATGTAGACGCGGTCTATCGCCGAGACGTCCTCGGGCGTCATCGCCAGCTCGGAAAGTTGGATCTGGCCGTCGTCGCCCAACCGCCCGCGAAGCGTCTCTCGGATAGCCTTGGGCTGCTCGTTGATCTCCTTGAGCATGAAGTCCTCGTAGCCGCCCTTCTCGGCGGCGTCGAGGTCCCACTCGACGTGCATCATCTCGGGCACGACGACTGCGCCCTCGCTGTCGGTGACGACCACGCCCTGCGTCGTGACGCTGGCAACATCGCCATCGCGCAGGGCCATGACCTCGCGCGTGTACTCGAGCACGGCCGGGATGTCGCTTGCGACGATGTTCTCGCCCTCTCCGATACCTATGATCAGCGGCGACTCTTTGCGCGTCGCGACGACCTCGTTGGGGTCGTCAGCGTGAACAACCGCGAGCGCGAAGCTTCCGTCCAGCTCACAGATCGTGCGCGTGACCGCTGCTACCAGGTCGCCTTGGTAGTAGCTCTCGATAAGATGCGCGATCACCTCGGTGTCGGTCTCGCTGCGCAGGATGTGGCCGTTGGACGCCAGCTCTTCGCGCAGCTCGGCGTAGTTCTCGATGATGCCGTTGTGGACCACCGCGATCTTGCCGGTGCAGTCCGTGTGTGGGTGCGCGTTCTCCTCGTTGGGACGCCCGTGCGTCGCCCAACGAGTATGCCCGATGCCCAGAGAGCCGGTTACCGGCGAGGCCTCCAGTGCGTTGCGCAGATTGACGAGCTTGCCTACACGGCGCACGACGTTGAGCTGTGCATTCTCCAGCACGGCGATTCCCGCCGAGTCGTAGCCGCGGTACTCCAGTCGAGCCAGCCCGCCGAGCAGCACGTCGCTCGCTCGGCGTGGGCCGATGTATCCGACGATTCCACACATAAGTCTCTAGACCTCCGTGTCGATTAGAGAAGTGACCGGTCAGTCGCGGTCGATATACCGCAGCGAGCCCGCGGCGACGCCTCGTGCCGAGAGCCGGGGCAGTGTGCCCCTGAGTGTGTGGTGGGAAAACCGGTGCGTTGCCGCTTTGTTCCGCGATCGCTCGCGGGCTTTGTCGACAACGTCACGACCCCGGTTGGGGCCGGAGAGCCATCCGCCGAATGTTTCGATGAGCCCTCTCCTCGTCAACTGGCGCGCGAACTCTCCGCTGCTGCCAGTCCCGGCGCTACATGGTGCGATCTTGAGTTCGTAGGCGGCTCCTCCGGTCGACGCTTCCAAGGACCTCAGTGTAGCAGGAGGCCTGTGCAGTAACAGTGACGGAGCCGTGACGAGAGGGCACTAGCGCTCGGCCAGAAGACGCGTGATCCCTGGATGGCTCTCGGCGTGGTGACAGAGCTGCGCCTCGGCGTCCAAGCAGCTCTCTGGCGGCATTTCGCCGGGAATCATCCCAGCTCCGACTTCACGATCTCCACGAGACGGTCGACCACGTCGGCGGCGACCTCTTGCTCGCTTGCCTCGGCCATCACACGCACGAGCGGCTCGGTGCCCGACGCGCGGACCAGCACGCGCCCAGAGTCGCCGAGTTCGTCCTCGGCCTGCTTGACCGCCTCGGCGAGTACCGCGCTCGTGGCCAGGCGCGTCTTGTCGGCGACACGGACGTTGACCAGCACCTGCGGGAAGCGGCGCATGACCTGGCGAAGCTCACTTGCAGGCTTGCCGGTGGCGCGCATCACGTGCGCGAGCTGCAGCGCCGTGACCAGACCGTCGCCGGTGGTGTTGTGCTCAAGGAAGATGATGTGACCCGACTGCTCGCCGCCGAGAACCGCACCCGACGTCTGCAGCTGCTCGAGCACGTAGCGGTCGCCCACCTTCGTCTTGATGACGGTGATTCCGCGCTCCTTCATCGCCAGCTCGAATCCGAGGTTGGCCATGACGGTCGATACCACAGTGTCGAGGGGCAGCTCGCCGGCGTCGTGCATCTGCGCGGCCGTAATCGCCATGATCGCGTCGCCGTCGACCTCGGCGCCGGTCTCGTCGACCGCCAGGACCCGATCGGCATCGCCGTCGTGCGCGATTCCCAGGTCGGCGCCGGTGGATCTGACGAGTTCGGTGACGGGGCCCAGATGTGTCGAGCCACAGCCGACGTTTATGTCCATGCCGGTCCAGTCGCAGTTGATCGCGACGACTTCGGCGCCGAGACGGCGCAGCGTCTCGGGTGTTGCAACCGAAGCGGCGCCGTGACCGCAGTCCAGCGCGATCTTCAGGCCCGTGAGGTCGCCGTCGATTGTGGCGACACAGTGCTGGATGTAGCGTTCGACCGCGCCGTCGATCGGCATGGCAACGCCCACTCCGTCGCCGACGGGGCGCTCCCAGTCGCGCTCGGCCTGTGTGAACGTCTCAATCTCGTCCTCAAGGTCGTCGGGCAACTTGAAGCCGTCTCGGCTGAAGAACTTGATGCCGTTGTATTCAGGCGCGTTGTGCGACGCCGAGATGACCACGCCGCCATCGGCACCCAGATCGCGCGTGAGCAGGGCAACCGCCGGCGTCGGGATGATGCCTGCCAGCAACGCGTCAGCGCCCCCGGCACAGATGCCAGCGACCAGCGCGGCCTCGAGCATCTCGCCGCTGCGTCGCGTGTCGCGACCTACAACGATGCGCCCGCGCCCCTTGTCACCGAGGAAGTGCCCGGCCGCCTCCCCCAGCTTGAAGGCGAGTTCTGGCGTTAGCTCCGCATTCGCGATGCCGCGCACGCCGTCGGTTCCGAAGAGTCGAGTCATCCGTGTGCCCCCTAAGAGAAGAAAACGAGGCCCGCCGCAACAGTGTGCGACGAGCCCCGTCCAAATGCGATGGTGCGGTCTGCCGCGCCTAGCGCTTGGAGAACTGCGGCTTCTTGCGGGCCTTCTTCAGACCGTACTTCTTGCGCTCGACCATACGTGGGTCGCGACGCAGATAGCCGGCACGCTTGAGCTCGGGACGATACTCGTCGCCGGCCTGCAGGAGTGCACGAGCGATACCGTGACGCAGCGCGCCGGCCTGGCCGGACGTGCCGCCGCCGTGGCACTGGGCGATGACGTCAAAGCGACCGGTGGTCTCGGTCACCTTGAACGGCGTCTCGGCGAAGTTGACGAGGGCCTGACGGCCGAAGAACTCGAGGCCGGTCTTCTTGTTGACGGTCATCAGTCCGGTGCCGGGGACCAGTCGCACGCGGGCGACCGAGGTCTTGCGGCGACCAGTGCCGTAGTAGACAGCTTTGTTCTCAGCCATGCCTTAGCCCTCCAGGGTGATCTCGCGCGGCTTCTGCGCGCCATGCGGGTGGTTAGGGCCGGCGTAGACCTTGAGTTTGCGGTTCATGGCACGACCGAGAGTGTTCTTCGGCAGCATGCCCTTCACGGCCTTCTCGATGATCCGCTCCGGGTGCTTCTCGAGCATCCGAGCGAACGAGACCTCTTTCAGCCCACCGATCCAACCGGAGTGGCTGTAGTAGATCTTAGTCTCGGCCTTGTTGCCGGTAAGACGAATCTTCTCGGCGTTGATGACGATGACGAAGTCACCGGTATCGACGTGCGGTGTGTACTGCGGCTTCCTCTTGCCCTTGAGAATCTGAGCGATCTCAGTGCAGAGTCGGCCGAGCACCATGTCAGTCGCGTCGACGACGAGCCACTCGCGCTCGACTTCGCCGGGCTTGGCGTGGTAGGTCTTCACAAAGTCCTCCAACGAACGATTACGATATGTGTTCGGTTCGAACCTTCACGGGGCTGCTGAAACGAACCCACCCATAGTAGCCGCGCCACTCCGGCGCGTCAACGAGCACACGCCGCCGGGTGTGGCCATCGGCCACCAAGCCGCGAAATCAGCCGCGCACCCACACCTCTTCTGGGTAGCCCACAGACCACAACATGAGTCCGTTCGCGGGCGCCGTCGGCCCGGCTGCGGCGCGTCGCTGCGCCTCCAGCGCATCGAGCACCCACTGCGGGTCACGCCTGCCGCTACCCACCTCGACCAGAGTCCCGACGATGGTACGCACCATGGAGTGCAAGAACGCGTTGCCCACGACCCTCACGGTGAGGCACTCCTCGCCCAAAGCTTGCTCGACGAACAGATCGATGGATGTGACTCGGCGCGTGGTGCGCTTGCCCGCAGCCGAGATTGTGACGCAGAACGAGCGAAAGTCGTGCTCCCCGACGAGGTGGCTCGCGGCGGCGCGCACTGCCTCGACATCGAGCGGGGTCTTAACCCACCACGCGACCGGGCTCAAGAACAGCGGGGGCACCGGCCCGCTCACGAGCCGATAGCGGTACTCGCGGGATACCGCGTCGAACCTCGCCGAGAACCCCTGCCGCGCTCGTCGAACCTCGCGCACCGAGATGTCCTCGCCCACCAGCGCGTTCAGGGATCGCAGCAGCGCTACGTCGTCGGGCTCGCCGCCTATCGTCGGGAAGCTGACCACCTGCCCCAGCGCGTGTACGCCGGCGTCGGTGCGCCCGGCGCACGCCGTCACGATCTCGCGACGCAGAATCGTCGAGAGCGCCACTTCGAGGCGGCCCTGCACGGTATCTTGTCCTGGCTGCCGAGCAAACCCAGCGAACGGCTGGCCGTTGTACGCAACGGTCAGCGCGGTAGCGCCCGACTCGGCGGGTGTGGCACCGAGGCCGGCGCCGGGAGGTGTAGTTGATTCGCTCACGGGAGCAGTATCACCGCCGCCAGCGCCACAGTCACGCCGACTACCAGTGCGGTCCAGTCCGCGAACCTCATGCGCGCTTCGTGCAAACGCGTGCGCCCCTGTCCCGTGTAGCACCGAGACTCCATAGCGATAGCAAGGTCGTCTGCGCGTCGGAAAAGGTTGACGAACAAGGGCACGAGCACCGGCACCCACGCCCGTGCGCGCTTGACCGGCCCGCCCTCGTCGAAGACCGCTCCGCGCGCCGTCTGAGCCACGATGATCTTCTCGGCCTCCTCGGCGGTGGTGGGGATGAAGCGAAGGGCGATCGAGAACATCATCGCGACGTCATCGACTGGGACACGCACGAAGCGCAGTGGCCGCATGAGGCGAGACAGTGCGTCGGTGAGCGCAACCGGGGAGGTAGTCAGCGTGACGAGCGAGGTTCCCAGGACCAGTAGCACGATACGAGACGCGAAGAACAGTCCGCGGCTGAGGCCGGGTCCCGAGATGCCGATCGGCCCGAGCGTGAGCAGCGCGGAGACCGGCCGCCACAGCAGCGCGTTCACGGCCAGCGTGAAGGCTAGAAGCCAGAGGATGGGCACGAGGCCGCGAGCTACGAGCCGCCAAGGCACGCGCGAGAGCGCGATGACGGCCAGTACAACGATCGCAGCGGCTCCCATGGCAAGCCAACCCCGCGCCGAGAACAGCACAACGGTGAAGGCCAGCGCGAGCCCGAGCTTGGCACGTGGGTCCAACGCGTGCACCGGTGAATCGCCCGGGACGTACTGCCCGAAGGGGACCGGAACGCTCATCGACTCCACCCGCCTTCGGGCGTCAACAGGCTCGCGGCCGCATCGGGTTCGAGCGAGAACCCCGTTAGGGTAGCGCCCGCTTGCGTCGCTAGCAGTTGCACGCGCAACACGTCGGGCGCCGCGAGTCCGGCTCGCTCGAACGCGCTTGGATCCGCGACGAGCCGATCTGCCGCTCCCTCGAACGCCGTGCGTCCGCCCGCCAACAACAGCACTCGATCTGCCTCGCCGAGGAACTCGGCTGCCGAATGACTCACGACCACTATCCCGCTGCGCTTCCGCTCCGCGCCGATGAGCGTCCGCACGGCGGTGCGCCCGCGCGCGTCTAGACCGGCGGTTGGCTCGTCGAGCAGTAGGTAGCGCGGACACATAGCCAGCACGCCGGCGATCGCTGCTCGGCGTGCCTCTCCACCGGACAGCCCGAACGGCGAGCGCGTGCCGTATACGTCCGGATCGAGCCCAACACGGCGCAGTGCGTCGCGAGCGACAGCGGCTGCGTCCGACGTGCTCGCCCCAAGGTTGCGCGGCCCAAATGCGACGTCGTCGGCGACCGTCTCGGCGAAGAGTTGCGCCTCGGCGTCTTGGAAGACCATGCCCACGGCGCCGCGGGCCGAGCGGCCAGTGAGCGGCTCCCCGTCGATCGCCGCCCCGCCGGCACTCGCGCCGAGCAGCCCAGAGGCGATGCGAAGAAGCGTCGACTTGCCCGAGCCCGTCGCGCCGAGCACCAGCACGAGCTCGCCCGGCTCGACCGTCAGCGAGACGCCATCGAGCGCAGGCGCGTCCGAAGGCGCCGAGGCAACCGGGTAGCGGTAGCCGATGTTAGTCAGCGTCAGGGCCACAGCGACCCCACAATCGTCTCGACGTCCATGACGCCGGAGGGTAGCCGAGCGCCCCGAACCCGCAGCGCAACCGCGAGCCGCGCAAGAGGTGGCAGCTCCAGGCCGCTGGCCGCCAGCAGCTCCGCGCGACCGTAGAGTTCGACGACCGAACCCGCAAAGACCACGCGGCCGGCGTCGAGCACCATAGCGCGATCCGCGTCGACGATATCGGCGAGGTCGTGCGTAACGTGCATGACGCCCGTTCCCGATGCACGCAGCGCACGCACGATCGCGAGCACGTCGCGCCGCCCGTCGGGATCGAGCATCGAGGCGGGCTCGTCCAGCACCAGGTAGGCTGGCCGCATCGCGAGCGCACCAGCCATCGCAAGGCGCTGCTTCTGGCCGCCAGAGAGCAGGTGGGGTTCTCGGCGCTCGAGGCCTGGCAGCCCCACGGCCGCAATCGCCTCGTCGACTCGCTCGCGAATCTGCTCGCGCGGCAGCCCGAGATTCTCGGGCCCGAAGGCGACGTCGTCTTCAACGCTCGTGGCGACTATCTGGTCGTCAGGCCGCTGGAACACCATCCCGACACGCTCGCGCACGTCTCGAGTGCGAGACACGTCGCGCGTGTCGATGCCGTCGACGGTGACCGTGCCCGAGTCCGGAAGCAGCAGCCCGTTGGCGAGCTGCACCAGTGTGGACTTGCCCGAGCCGTTCGCGCCGAGCACCGCAACCTGCTCGCCGGGCTGAACGTCGAAACTGACACGGGACAGTGCGGGCGCACCCTGTGCCCCGGCGTAGGAGAAGCTGATGTCGGAAAAGCGGATCACGTCAGCGCGATCTTCCCTGGCACGTCGGGCGGTTGGGAGACATGAAGAGGGCCTCCCCGAAAGGAGGCCCTCATATCGTACAGCTGGTGCCGTTCACAAGCTTGACCTAGTCGACGAGCTCCATGATGACCATGGGGGCCGAGTCGCCCTTACGGGGGCCGAGCTTCAAGATGCGCGTGTAGCCGCCGGGGCGACCCTCGTAGCGCTCCTTGTCGTTGAAGATCTTGGCGACCAGATCCTTGTCACCGAGTGCAGCGATTGCCAGACGACGGGAGTGCACGTCGCCCTTCTTCGCCCACGTGATGATCTTGTCGACGAGGCCACGAACTTCCTTGGCCCGCGTCTCGGTCGTCTTCATGCGCTCGCTCTTGAACAGCGCAAGCGCGAGGCTCTTGAGCATGGCCTTGGTGTGGCTCGCATCGGTGCCGAGCTTGCGGCCCTTAACCTTGTGTCGCATATGAGCTCTCCTACTGCTTCAGGCCCAAGCCCATTTGCTGGAGCTTGTCCTTGACTTCTTCGATCGACTTGGCGCCGAAGTTCCGGATGTTGAGCAGGTCGTTCTCCGAGCACTCGTTGAGCTGCCCGATGGTGTTGACACCCTGACGCTTCAGGCAGTTGTACGAGCGGACCGAGAGGTCGAGCTCCTCGATCGGAGTGTCCAGCACGCTCTCGCCCTCGTCGACGGCGGCGGCAAAGATGCCCTCGCCCTCGATCGGCGTACCGGCCTGCTCGACGAAGAGCATCATGTGCTCGTCGATGATGCGGCCTGCACGAGCGACGGCATCGCCCGGATCGACCGAGCCGTTCGTCTCAACCTCGATGGTCAGCTTGTCGTAGTCGGTACGCTGGCCGACGCGGGTGTTCTCAACCACGTAGGTGCAGCGCGAGACCGGGCTGAACAACGAGTCGACGGTGATGACGCCGATCGGATCTTCCGGACGCTTGTTGCGGTCGGCCGAGACGTAACCGCGACCCACGCCGATACGAACGCCCATCTCGAGCTTCGCACCCTTGTTCAGGTTGGCGATGACGTGCTCCGGATTGACCAGTTCGAACTCCGACGGGACCTTCAGGTCCGCGCCGGTCACAACTGCTGGGCCCGTGACGGACAGCGTCGCAACCGCGTCGCCGGCACCAATGCCGGTCTCGCGGAAGACGAGCCCCTTCACGTTGAGCACCACGTCGGTGACGTCCTCGCGGACGCCCTCGATCGAAGCGAACTCATGCTGCTGGCCCTCGATACGAATCGAGGTCGCAGCAGCACCCTGGAGCGACGACAGCAGCACGCGACGCATGCAGTTGCCGAGGGTGTACCCGAAGCCACGCTCGAGCGGCTCGACGACGTAGCGAGCTACGCGATCGTCGATACGGTCGACGGTAACCTGGGGCCTCATGAACTCTGTCATCAAATAGCCTCCTTGGCTTCCCGCTACTTCGAGTAAAGCTCGACGATCAGCTGCTCGCGAACCGGTGCGTCTATCTGCTCACGCGTCGGCAGCGACAGTACCTTGCCCTGCAGCTTCTCGATATCGACCTCGAGCCAGCCCGGAACCTCAATCTTCTCCGAAGAGATGAGCGCCGTCTTGATGACCAGCAGGTCCTTGGACTTCGTGCGAACCGCTACGACCTCGCCGGGACGAACTCGGTACGAAGGAATGTCGACGCGGTGGTCGTTCACGGTGATGTGACCGTGACGCACGACCTGGCGAGCCTCGTCACGAGACTTCGCGAAGCCGAGACGGTAGACAACGTTGTCCAGTCGGCTCTCGAGGATACGCAGCAGGTTCTCACCGGTGATGCCTTTCTGGGCAGATGCGATGGTGTAGTAGCCGCGGAACTGCTTCTCGAGCAGACCGTACATACGCTTTGCGCGCTGCTTCTCGCGAAGCTGAACGCGATACTCCGAGTCACGCGGGCGTTTCTTGCCAGCCTGACCAGGGGGATACGGGCGCTTCTCTACTCCACACTTGTCGGAGTAGCAGCGATCGCCCTTCAAGAACAGTTTGATGCCTTCACGGCGGCACAGACGACAGTCCGCCCCGGTGTATCGAGCCATAAGCTAGGTTCCTCCCGAGTTACACGCGACGACGCTTGCGCGGACGGCAGCCGTTGTGCGGGACGGGAGTGCAATCCTGAATGCTCGAGATCTCCAGGCCGGCGGCCTGAAGCGAACGAATTGCGGTCTCGCGACCCGAACCAGGGCCCTTCACGAACACTGCCACCTTGCGAAGCCCGTGCTCCTGCGCCATCTTGGCAGCCGCCTCAGCAGCCATCTGCGCCGCGAACGGCGTCGACTTGCGCGAGCCCTTAAAGCCCACAGTGCCGGCAGACTGCCAGGAGATCACGTTGCCCGAGGGGTCCGTGATACTGACGATGGTGTTGTTGAATGTACTCTTGATGTGGGCCTGACCGACTGCGATGTTCTTGCGCTCTGAGCGCTTCAGTCGAGTCCGGACCACTTTCTTCTTGGCTGCCATTGCTACTTGCCCTTCTTCTTCGCACCGATTTGGCGACGCGGACCCTTACGGGTACGCGCATTCGTGTGCGTGCGCTGACCGCGGACCGGAAGGCCCTTGCGGTGGCGAAGGCCGCGATAGCAGCCGATCTCCATGAGGCGCTTGATGTTCTGCGAGACCTCGCGGCGGAGGTCGCCCTCGACCTTGAGGTTGCGATCGATGAACTCACGCAGACGGACAACCTCTTCTTCCGTGAGGTCGCGGACGCGAGTCGCCGGGTTGATACCGGTCTCGCGAACGATAGTCTGGCTGGTCGTAAGACCAATGCCGAAGATGTAGGTCAGGCCGATCTCGACGCGCTTCTCGCGCGGAAGGTCGACACCTGCGATTCGGGCCAACGGTTGACTCCCTCCTGCTAGCCCTGGCGCTGCTTATGACGGGGATTCTCGCAAATGACGAGAACGCGCCCGTGGCGCCGGATGACCTTGCACTTGTCACACATTCTCTTGACCGAAGGACGTACCTTCATCGTTCTTTCCTTTCGGTGCTGATCTTCAGATCTATCTGAACGCCCAGCCGCAGGCGCCGTTTTTCCCATTCAAAAGCCCGGTAACACGCCGCCGGGAGTGTCCACTAGCTGAAGGACAACGTTCGTTCCTACTTGTAGCGGTAGGTGATCCTGCCTCGGGTGAGGTCGTACGGAGAAAGCTCAACGACCACCTTGTCACCCGGAAGGATTCGGATGTAGTGCATGCGCATCTTACCCGAGATATGCGCGAGCACCTTGTGCCCATTCTCAAGCTCCACGCGAAACATCGCGTTGGGAAGGGGCTCTACTACCGTTCCTTCGAGCTCAATGGCATCGTCGCGCTTCGTCACGAAAGGCTGCTCCTCACAAGGGCTGAACCCGCAAGCGGATATCTTATCTTAGTTGTCATGTTGCCGTCTATACCAAACTGTCAGGCCGTCGCACTATTCCACCGTCAGGAGGATCGGACCGTCAGCCGTGATCGCCACGGTGTGCTCGAAGTGCGCCGAGAGCCGACCGTCGCGCGTGACCACCGTCCAGCCATCCGGAAGTGCATCGACGCTCGCGCTTCCGGCGTTGACCATCGGCTCGATCGCGAGCACCATCCCCACCTCGAGGCGTGGGCCCTTGCCGGCGACGCCGTAGTTGGGGACGTTGGGGTCCTCGTGCATGTTGCGCCCGATCCCGTGGCCGACGTACTCGCGAACCACCGAGAACCCCGCACCTTCGGCCACTCCCTGAACTGCGGCGCCGATATCGAACAGGTGGTTACCTGAGCGCGCTTGCTCGATTCCAGCATCAAGGGACGCTTTGGTAGCCGCCAGCAGCCGAGTCGCCTCGTCGCTGATCACTCCGACCGGGAACGTGCGGGCGTTGTCGCCGTAGTAGCCGTCGACAATCGCGCCCACATCGACGGAGATGATGTCGCCTGAGCGCAGCTTGATCATCTCGGACGGGATGCCGTGAACGACCTGGCAGTTGATGGAGGTGCAAAGCGTCTTGGGGAAGCCATGGTAGCCCTTGAATGCGGGAACGCCGCCGTCGGCGCGAATGGCCGACTCGGCGATCTCGTCGAGTTCGAAGGTCGTGACGCCTGCGGCGACGGCCTCCCCCACCAAACGAAGAGCCCGGGCGCTTACGCGCCCGGCCTCTCGCATGATCTCTATCTCGGCTTGCGACTTGCGCACGATCACGTGACGCCTAGCCCTCCAGAGCGGCCTGGACCTCGGCGAAAACGGCGTCGACCGGTCGGTCGCCGTCGATCTCGTGCAGAAGGCCCTTGGCTCGGTAGTAGTCAATCAATGGCGCGGTCGAACGCTCGTAGACGTCGAGGCGGTTGCGAACCGTCGCTTCGTTGTCGTCGTCGCGCTGGTAGAGCTCGCCACCGCACTTTGGACATGCGGCACCAGAGGACGCACTGGTGATTGCACCGCACGCGCGGCAGACCCGCCGCGACGTGAGCCGAGCAACGATCACCTCGGGATCGACCGTGATCGCGATGGCCGACTCGATCGCCTTGCCCAACGATTCGAGCTCGGCATCAAGGGCCTCGGCCTGAGCTGTCGTGCGCGGAAAGCCGTCGAGGATGAAGCCCTTCTCGGCATCCGGCTCGGCGAGTCGGGTCTTGACCAGACCGATGACCACTTCGTCGGGAACCAGATCTCCGGCGTCCATATAGCGCTTGGCCTCAAGGCCCAGCTCCGTGCCGGCCGCAACCGATGCGCGCAGGATGTCGCCGGTCGAGATCTGTGGGATCCCGTACGCGTCGATCATCTTTTGCGCCTGCGTGCCTTTTCCGGCACCCGGCGCTCCGAGCAAGACGACGTTCATCTCGTGCCCCTCCTTGTGGTCAGTTCGCCGTGCAACCTACTTGAAGAAGCCCTCGTAGTGGCGCATCTTCAGCTGGCTTTCGAGCTGGGTCATCGTCTCGAGGGCGACGCCGACCATGATCAGGATCGACGCACCGCCGAACTGCTGAACCAGCTGATTGTTCGTGGCGTAGAACATCATGTTCGGGATGACCGCGATGACGCCCAGGAAGATTGCGCCCGGAAGCGTGATGCGGTTCAGCACGTTCTCAATGTAGCGCGTGGTTGCGCTGCCCGGACGAACCCCTGGGATGAACCCGCCGTTCTTGCGCAGGTTGTCGGAGAGGTCGATGGGGTTGAACACGAGGGCCGTGTAGAAGTACGTGAAGAACATGATGAGTGCGAAGTCGAGCACCCAGTAGATGGGGCCCTTTGCCATCGCGTTGGCCGTCTGCTGGAGCCAGCCCACGGAGGGGAGCATCAGCGCGATCTGCGACGGGAAGAACAGGATCGCCGAGGCGAAGATGATCGGCACGACGTTGGCGCCGTTGATCTTCAGCGGGATGTACGTGCCCGAGCCACCGTAGACCCGGCGACCGACGACCCGCTTGGCGTACTGTACCGGGATGCGACGCTGTGCGCGCTCCATGGTGACGATCGCCGCGATGATGAACAGAGTCATGATCAGCAGCAGGCCGGTGAAGACACCGTTGCCGAAGGTGACCGACTGCGCAATGGCGAGCGGAAAACGGGAGACGATGCTCGCGAAGATGAGCAGCGACATGCCGTTGCCGATACCGTGCTGCGTGATGAGCTCGCCCATCCACATGATGAATGCCGTGCCCGCAATCAGCGTGATGACGATAACGATCTGCGTCACCCACAGCGGCATGGTCGCGTTGCCGGACATGGCTGCTCGAAACGTCGCGAGAAGTCCGATGGACTCGAGAAGCGCGATACCCAGCGTCATGTAGCGTGTGATCTGCGTGATCTTGCGCTGGCCGGACTCGCCTTCCTTGGCCCAAGCTTCGACCTTCGGGATGACGCCCTGCAGCAGCTGCATGATGATCGACGACGTGATGTAGGGCATGATGCCCAGCGAGAACACGGCGAGCTTCTCGAGCGCTCCGCCCGAGAACAGGCCGAGAAGTCCGAGGGCCGCGCTGCTGTTGATAACCGCAAGCACCCTCGCCGGATCGATGCCCGGAACTGGGATGAAGGCGCCGAGACGGTACAGCGCAATCATCGCCAGAGTGAAGATGATCTTGCGGCGAAGCTCCGGTACGCGGAAAGCGTTGGAGATCGCGGTTAGCACGGTGCCTCGACCGTCCCTCCCGCAGCCTCGATCTTCTGCTTCGCCGGGCCGGAGACCTTGTCGACGCGAATCGTGAGCTTCTTGGTGATCTCGCCATCGCCCAGAACCTTTACCGGCTCCGTGACGGACTTGGTGACGCCCTTGGCTACGAGCGACTCGCCATCGACGACGTCGCCGTCGGCGTAGAGCATCTCGAGGCGGGAGACGTTGACGACCGCAAACTCAACGCGGTTGCGATTCTTGAAGCCGGGGAGCTTGGGGAGACGCATGGCAAGCGGCGTCTGGCCACCCTCGAAGCCGGGACCCTTGGTGCCGCCAGCACGCGAGCCCTGGCCCTTGTCGCCGCGACCGGCGGTGGAACCGTGGCCGCTGCCGTTACCGCGGCCAACGCGCTTGCGCTTCTTGCGCGAGCCCGGGGCCGGGAAGAGGTCGTTGATCTGCATCTTTGAAGTACTCCCTTTCGTTTCGCTGTCACGAAGCACCTTGTCGCCTCGTGCTGCCGGCCGCTCGCCGCCGACTGACTTCCATAGACTGGCATCGTATCAGACGCCCTGAGGCCCGGCGTGAGCCGGGCCTCCAGTACTGCTCAATTCAGAAGGTCCTTAGAGCTCCTCGACCTTGACGAGGTGCTTGACCTTGAACACCATTCCGCGGATCACTGCGGAGTCAGCTTGCTCGACCGAGTGGCCGATGCGCTTGAGACCGAGTGCCTTGACGGTGCGCTTCTGATCTTGAGGAGTGCCGATGTAACTCTTGATCTGAGTGATCTTAAGCGTCTTGACAGCTTCTTTCTTTGCCATCGACTACTCCTCCCACCCGTAGATCCGGCCAACCGACATGCCGCGGCGACGCGCCACGTCCTGCGGGCTGGACAGCGAACGCAGGCCCTCGGCGGCGGCCTTGACCATGTTCAGCGCGTTGTCACTACCGAGCGACTTGCTGAGCACGTCGTGAACGCCAGCGAGCTCCATCAGCGCGCGCACCGGGCCGCCGGCGATGATACCCGTACCAGGAGCGGCCGGCTTGATCATCACGCGACCGGCGCCGAACACGCCAATGACCTCGTGTGGGAGCGTGTTCTCTTTGGTCAGTGCGACCTTGAACATGTTCTTCTTGGCGTCCTCGATGCCCTTCTTGATGGCGATCGGGACTTCCTGCGACTTGCCCATACCAACGCCCACATTGCCGGCGCCATCGCCGACGACCACTAGTGCGGTGAGCGCGAAACGACGGCCGCCCTTGACGACCTTCGAAACGCGGTTGATATAGACGACCTTCTCCTGCAGTTCGGAGACTGGGGCTTCTCTGCGCGCCATGTACTGATCCTCCCCTAAAACTCGAGGCCGGCGCTGCGCGCACCGTCCGCCAGGGCCTTCACGCGGCCATGATAGATACGGCCGCCACGATCGAAGACGACCTCCTTGATGCCAGCCGCGACAGCGCGGCGACCGACGGCCTCACCGACGGCCTTGGCGGGCTCGATGTTGGCGCCGTTCTTCAGGTCCGCGTTGACATCGGCGTCGACGCTCGACGCCGAGACGAGCGTGGTGCCCGCAACGTCGTCAATGACCTGGGCGTAAATGTGCCCGTTCGTGCGAGTGATCCGCAGACGCGGGCGGGCGGCCGTGCCGCTCACCTTCGCGCGAACCCTGCGCTGCCGGCGCTCGAGCTTCGCCTGCTTCGCCTTCAGCTTATCCATTGCTCACTGCTCTCCTCGATCTGACCGGCCGACTAGGCCGGACCGTCAGCGTGTTACTTCGCGGCCTTACCGAGCTTACGGCGCACGTGCTCACCCTCGTAGCGAACACCCTTGCCCTTATACGGCTCGGGCTTGCGCCACTTGCGGATGTCCGCGGCGACCTGACCGACGCGCTGCTTGTCGATGCCGCGCACGGTGATCTTGGTTGGCGCCGGAACCTCGAAGGTGATGCCAGGCTCGGCGATCACGACGACCGGGTGGCTGAAACCGAGCTGAAGCTCGATGTCGCTGCCCTTCATCGCCGCACGATAACCAACGCCAACGATCTCGAGGTTCTTGTGGAAGCCCTCGGACACGCCAGTCACCATGTTGGAGACGAGCGTGCGCGTCAGGCCATGAAGCGAACGTGCAGTGCGAGACTCGTCGGGACGCGTGACGAGAAGCACTCCATCCTCAAGCGTAATCGTGAGGATGTCAGTAAACGTCTGGGACAACTCACCCTTGGGTCCTTTGACCGTGAGGGTGGAGCCGTCGATCTTGACCTCGACCCCGGACGGGACGGGGATGGGCTGCTTGCCGATACGAGACACGGCGTTGCTCCTTTCTCAGTCCGGTCCGACTACCAGATGTACGCGATGACTTCGCCGCCGACGCCCTCTTTGCGGGCGACGCGGTCAGTCATCACGCCATGTGATGTGGAAATGACGGCGATACCCAGGCCACCAAGAACGCGCGGGAGCTCGTCCTTCTTTGCGTACACACGCAGGCCTGGCTTGCTGATGCGGCGGATGCCGGAGATGGTGCGCTCCTTCTTCGGGCCGTACTTAAGGGTGACCTCAAGCTGGTCCTGCGGCTCAGCGCTAACTACGGTGTACTCAGCGATGTAGCCCTCCTGCTTCAGGATGCGCGCAATCTCGACGAGTTTCTTCGAGGACGGCATCGTTGTCGCCGCCTTGTACGCCGAGTTCGCATTACGAATGCGAGTCAGCATATCGGCGATGGGGTCGGTCATGCTCATGTGATTCCTCCTATGGTCCGGGATGATCCGGTCCGTGGTTCGCGCAGGCCCGTGGCCGGCACGCCTATCGGGTCGGGTCTCCTCAGTTCGTCCGGCCTACCAGCTGGCCTTGTGGACGCCCGGGAGCTCGCCTCGGCTCGCAAGTTCGCGCACGCAGATTCGGCAAAGGCCGAACTGACGGTAGAACGCGCGGGGCCTGCCGCAACGGGTGCAGCGGTTGTGCTGCCGCGTCGAGAACTTCGGCTCGCGCTTGGCCTTGGCGATCATCGACTTCTTAGCCACTTCTTCCTCCTTGTCACGGCGACCTTGGGGTCACCGGTGGACAACTCTATCGCTTGAACGGGAACCCGAAAGCGTCGAGCAGTGCCTTCGCGTTTTCGTTGGTCTTTCCAGTCGTGACAAACGTGATGTCCATACCGCGGACACGGTCGACCTTGTCGTAGTCGACCTCGGCAAAGATGAGCTGCTCGGTGACGCCCATCGAGTAGTTGCCGCGGCCGTCAAAGGAGTTCGGGTTCAGACCGCGGAAGTCGCGAACGCGCGGGATGGCGGTCGCGAGCAGACGGTCCAGGAACTCCCACATGCGGTCGCCGCGAAGAGTGACCTTCGCACCGATCGGCATGCCCTGACGGATCTTGAAGCCAGCGATCGACTTCTTGGCCCGCGTGATCGTCGGCGCCTGGCCGGTGATCAGACGCAGGTCCTCGACCGCCGCGTCGAGCTGCTTGGTGTCCTGCACAGCCGCGCCAACACCCATGTTGACGACGATCTTGGTCAGGCGCGGTACCTCGTTGACGTTGCCGAGGGCGAGCTGCTCCTTGAGAGCAGGTACGACCTGGCTGTTGTACTTCTCTTTGAGCCTCGGTGCCATGTTCGTGTTCCTCCAGATGGGGTTCTCAGCGCAGGATTTCCGACCCTACGCCTCCTCGCTCGCGGGGGAGCGGGGAGCCTTATCTAATCGATATCGTTGCCGCACTTCTTGCAGACGCGGACGCGATTGCCGTCTTCACGCTTGCGGCCGATGCGGGTGGCCTGAGAGCACTTCGGGCAAACGATCGCCACGTTCGAGACATGCATGGGCGCCTCGATCTCGAGGATGCCGCCCTTGGGGTTCTTCTGGGTCGGGCGCGTGGCCTTCTTCATCATGTTGACGCGCTCGAGTACGACGCGCTCATTGTGAGGGTAGACCGCGAGGACTTTGGCTTCCTTGCCCTTGTCCTTGCCAGCCAGTACGCGGACCTTGTCGCCCGTGCGGATGCTCAGCTTGGTCATCTTTCCATCCTCCTTAGAGCACCTCAGGCGCGAGCGAGACGATCTTCATGTACTTGCGGTCGCGCAGTTCACGAGCGACCGGGCCGAAGATACGCGTGCCACGCGGATTGCCCTGCGCGTCGATGATGACGGCAGCGTTGTCGTCGAACTTGATGTAGGAGCCGTCAGCGCGACGGACCTCCTTCTTGCATCGGACGACGACCGCCTTGACGACCTCGCCCTTCTTGATCGCCCCGTTAGGGATCGCTTCTTTCACCGTGACGACGATTACGTCGCCCACTCGCGCATAACGCCGCTTCGAGCCGCCGAGTACCTTGATGCACAGCACTTTGCGTGCACCAGAGTTGTCGGCGACCTTCAACCGGGACTCTGCCTGGATCATCTCTTCCTCCGAATAACTACTGCCGTGTCAGAGGTGCATCGTTTGCTCGTGATGCACGTGCGCACAGCGCGTGTGAGCAGCTCGGCGCGTAAGCAGCGGCAAAGCCGTCTGCTTGACGCGTCGCTTACTTGGCCTTCTCGATGATGTCGATCAGACGCCAGCGCTTCAGCTTGGACAGCGGACGCGTCTCCATAATCGTGACGGTGTCACCGACACCGGCGGTGTTGTTCTCGTCGTGCGCGTGGAACTTCTTCGACTGCGTGATCATCTTGCCGTACAGCGCATGCTTCTTGCGCTCCTCGACCTTGACCACAGCGGTCTTGTCGCCAGCAGTCGATACGACGACTCCCTGGCGGATCTTGCGGCTATTACGCTCGGTGGTACTCATGCCTACTCCTCACCTGTCCTAAGACGCAGCCGCGTCGCGCTGGGCGCGGAGCTCTCGGGCGCGCAGCTCGGTGTGCAGGCGCGCAATGTCCTTCTTCAC
>JARLGT010000039.1 GCA_031292615.1 Coriobacteriia bacterium
CGGCCGGTGCTGCGGGCGCGAATGGCCTGCGAGAGCCCCGAGATACCCCGCTCGACGCGGTGGTAAATTTGCGTCTCCGCGAGATCCATGACCTCTCCGGTATAGTGAATGCGTCGGACGACGTACGGCGTTCCGGCGGTCTCCCGGATCACCTCGCGGCGGAGGTGGTAGAGCGTCGCGAAGATGAGCCGGAGCGGCTTGGCAAACGCGGTGGCCGTGTAGTCGAACCGTGCCGTGGGGCTCATTCCGCACGTCCACGTCGGCGCGCCGCGCTGCGGGGCACGCCGCAATCCGCGGCGCAAGACCCACGCCATCGCGGTAAGCGCGATGAGGAGTGCGGCCACCACCGTCATCGAAATGGCCGTGGCGTTCGTCCCCGACGGCGTTAGTGCCGCCGACAGCACAAGCGGTCCCCGGGCCGTTACGACGGCGCTCGCCCCGGGGCCGTGGAGCAGCTCGGCCGTTGGCGCGTCGAGCAGGCGCATTGCGTACCCTGGCGCGACACCGAGGGCCACGCACACCGCCCCGAGCCAAACCATGCCGACGATCATCGACGGCGGTGCTTCGGTGGCGTGCTCGGCATGGGGCGTTCGCGGGCGGCCGAGGAACGTGACGCCAAACGCCTTCGCGAAGCAGGCAGCGGCGAGGCCTCCCGTGAGCGCCAGCATCGCCGCGGAGAAGACGATGCCGAGCCCGGCGGGGCCGCGGAAGTGGCTCGCGCCGCCGAGGAGGGCCTGGAAGGTTAGCCATTCACTGACGAACCCATTGAGCGGGGGGAGGGCCGAGATCGCGACGGCTCCAAGCAGGAACAGTCCAGCCGTCCAGGGCATGCGCCGGGCGAGTCCGCCAAGTTCCTCCATGTTGCGGACGTGCGTGCGGCAGAGGACGCTGCCCGCGCCGAGGAAGAGGAGGCCTTTGAATGCCGCGTGGTTGACGGTGTGAAGGAGTGCGGCGGTGAGCGCGATCGTCGCGAGGGCGCCACCCGCGATCTCCCGACGCCATAGAATCATCGCCAGCCCCACTCCGATAAGAATGATCCCAATGTTCTCCACGCTGTGGAACGCGAGCAGGCGCTTGAGGTCATGCTGCTGTAGCGCGTAGAGCACGCCGAGCACGGCCGAGGTTGTGCCCACGACGAGCACCGTCCATCCCCAGGAGGATGGCAGTGGCTCGGCGGCCGGGGCGAGGAGGTCGAAGGCGAAGCGCAGTATCCCGTAGATCGCGACCTTGAGCATGACGCCCGACATCAGCGCCGAGACGTGGCTCGGGGCCGCAGGGTGCGCGCGAGGGAGCCAGACGTGGAGAGGAACGACGCCGGCCTTGGTGGCGAAGCCACCGAGTGCCAAGAAGAATAGCGTCGTTCGTGTCGCGCTATCGAGTCCGCCTGCCGCCATGCGTACGGCCCTAAAGACGAATGCCCCGGCCCGCTCGGTGAGGGCAAGGAATGCGACGAGAAGCAGGGCCGTTCCTCCGTGGGCCATCACCATGTAGAGAAGCCCTGCCCGAGCGTTCTCGCCATCCCGGTCATCGGAGACGACAAGGACGTAGCTGGCGAGCGTCATGCCTTCCCAGCAGAGCAGAAAGCTTAGCGCGTCGCCCGCGCAGCAGACGAACGCCATGCAGCCCAGAAACACATTCAGCGCGACCACCTGCGCTGCCTGCCGCGCCGGTCCCGCGTCGGGCGAGTGCGCCCGAAGGTAGGCCGGACCGTAGATCGACGCCGCGACGGCTACGAGGGAGATGACGAGCAGGAAGTAGGCCGAGAGCCCGTCCACCGAGATCGAAAGCCGAGCGACCGGGAAGACGACCGGGAGCCGCTGGGTCAACGTGCGGCCCGGGTCGCCGAGGAGAACGCCGAGCGAAACGCCGAGGCCTACCACAGCTCCCGCAAGCGCGGCCAAGTGACCCACGCCAAGCGCGAGTCTACCCGACCACCACGCTAGCAGGGACGAGAGCGCCCCTGCCCCGTAGCAGGCAGCCATCAAAAGCGCGCCCCTCAGAAGTAACTCTTGGTTGGTGGCGAAATTGATCACGCCGCGTTACCAATCACTTTGATGAAGTCGCGACGTCTCCGACATCGAGCTGACGGGGTTCGAGACCGCGTCGGCCGCCACTTCAGCCTTCGTGCGGCCCACGCATCAGCGTGAGTGCCGCTTCGATTTGCCACCAAGTCTTGGCCTCTTCGTTATTTCCTTTTTCTTCGAAAGAGCAAGCTTTTTTTGGCAGCTACGACGACGGCTTTATCACCGCGCGCTTCCAGCAATTGCTGGGCGTATTATTCGGTTGACGATGAAACTAAACGGCCACCACCACCCGGGCGGCTCTGAATGTCGCTGTTGGGTCAATTTCGGAAGTCGGCGCTCATAACCGTGAGGTCTGCTTTGCCCCCATGAACGGACATGTCAGCTACGTGCGGCCGCTTTGCGCCATGAGCGGCCATTCGATGGGTAGTACGATTGGTGATAGTCTTAGTCATGCAAGTCTGCGGCAGGGATCGGGACTAACTCAATGTCCTACGATCGCTCCCGCCTTGACGTGAAGTAGCCTAATGCAAACTACGACAGCGGTCCGTGCTTCCTCTTGAGTTGCGCTGGACCTTCCTAAGACTACTCAGTCCTGCATAGATCTGCGCATTCGTTCGAACAGCGCAGTCGCGTAGATCGGCATAGTAGGCTGCGATACGAGGCAGACGCCAAACACAAGCGGCAACGCGAGATTGTTCGCCAACGCGCTACTTGAAGACGGTCGGTACTGCATTCGGTACGACATGGCCGTTCGTGACCATACTTAAGTGCTGATCGTACTTGGCTTTTCCCGCTCAGTCGGTCCCGTCCATCAGTGGGCACGTCGCGACTCATTGATCACAATCGAGTCATTACGTTGCGTCTAGGGGCTCCCTGCGATTGCCCAGCTCTGGAGGCGGCCTTTCGGGCGACCTCGAAAGCTCCGCCGGCTTGGGGTCGCCATTCACGGGGAAGCTGCGCATGAAGAACCAGACGCCATATGTCCGCGATTGCTCCGCTCTATTCTGCAGCGGCTTGTGGCGATCGAGGCTCCGGATGATTGACCAGTTGAGTTAGCTCTGCTTCCTCCAGCGTTTCCTTTTCAAGGAGACGTTGGGCCGTGCGATCGAGAACCCCGCGCCGTTCCTTGAGGAGATCGAGGGCGCGCTGGAATGCTTTCTCCACAATGGCCCGTACCTCTTCATCAACGGTCGCTGCCGTTTTCTCAGCATAATCCCGTTCATGCGGAGGCGATGGAAGATCGGAGCCGGTCAGGAGTGTGTGCGGATCACGATCATAGGCGACGTTGCCGAGTTTGTCGGACATTCCGTAGCGTGTAACCATGCTGCGAGCGATGTCGGTGACACGTCGCAGGTCGTCTGCAGCACCTGTCGAAAGATGACCGAATACAATCAGCTCGGCGGCGCGACCACCGAGCGACACGGCCATCTTGTTCTCCAGTTCCTCGCGCGTCATCAAGAATCGGTCCTCTGTCGGACGCTGAATCGTATAGCCGAGCGCGCCGATGCCGCGCGGGATGATCGACACCTTGTGAACCGGGTCGACCCCTGGCAGCGCAAGCGCCACCAGCGCATGGCCCATCTCGTGATAGGCGACGATCTCCCGCTCCTTGGGGTTGAGCAGCCGATTTCTCTTTTCCAGACCCGCGACGATTCGTTCGACGGCGTTGCCGAAGTCCGCCATCGATGTGGCATCTGCGCCTCGCCTCGTCGCCAGCAGCGCCGCTTCGTTGACAAGATTGGCGAGGTCGGCGCCGGTAAAACCCGGCGTCAGTGCAGCCACCTTGTCGGCGTCGACATCGGCTGCAATTTTCACCTTCTTCATGTGAACCTGCAGGATCTGCACGCGGCCCTTCTTGTCGGGCCGGTCCACCAGTACCTGGCGGTCGAACCGACCGGCCCGCAGCAGCGCGGGGTCGAGAATTTCAGGCCGGTTGGTGGCTGCCAGAATGACGAGCCCCGAACGCGAGTCGAAGCCGTCGAGTTCCACCAGGAGCTGATTGAGCGTTTGC
>JARLGT010000040.1 GCA_031292615.1 Coriobacteriia bacterium
ATGGCAGAGGCCCTATTCGATGCGATGTGCATCGGTGCGCACCCTGACGATGTTGAGATCGGCATGGGCGCCACGGTTGCCGGGATGGTGCGCCGCGGCATGAAGGTGGTCATCGTCGACCTGACCAACGGAGAGCCCACGCCGCACGGCACCCCCGAGAAGCGAGCCGCCGAGTCCGCGCAGGCCGCACGCATCCTCGGCGCCGAGCGCCGCACGCTGTCGCAGCGCAACCGCTACCTCTTCGACACCGTCGAGGCTCGCACGGAGCTCGCCGAGGTCATGCGTGAGTTCCGGCCGCGAAGCATCTACGTTCCGTATGCCGACGACACCCACCCCGACCACATCGCGGCGTCTGCGATAGGCGTCGCGGCGCGCTTCTACTCCAAGTTCACCAAGACAGACATGAGCGGCGAGCCGTACTTTCCGGAGCGCATCTACCGCTACATGGCCGTGCACATGCGCGTGATCGCCGAGCCGTCGTTCATCATCGACGTGCACGAAGACCTGCCTACCAAGCTTGCGGCGATCCAGGCCTACGCTTCGCAGTTCGCCGAGAATCCCATCAACTCGGGAATCGTCGAGATGATGCGGATGCAGGCAGCCATGTGGGGCGCGCTGGGCCGTGTTGAGGCCGGCGAGCCGTTCTTTGCCCTCGAACCGTTGGCGCTCGCGAGCGTCGACGACCTGCTTTAGGAGAGATGCGTGGTACAGACCAAGCCAACAACGCCCGCCGGCCATGGCGAGCTACTCGCCCGTCCCACCTACGAGACCTGGGCGGCATTGGCCGCCGCCAATCACGCCGCCGCGGCCGCCTGGTCGTTCAGCGTCGCTGGCCGAGACGCCCGCGAGGTGCGCTCGCTTGCGCGCCAGGAAGCTTTCGAGCGCGCCGAGGAGTTCTCGGCGAGGCTCGGGGTGACCGTTGATGACGCCGGCGACCCGGACGCACTGATCGTGGCGACCGGGCATCAGCCCGAGCTCTACCATCCCGGCGTGTGGATCAAGGACTTCCTGCTGCAGCGTCTCGCCGAGGAGACCGGCGCGACGGCTCTGGATGTGGTCGTGGACTCCGACTCGTTCGAGGTCGTATCGGTAAGCTCGCCGTGTCTGACGCCGGACGTGGCTCGCTGCACGCAGTACCTTGCGGTTGGCTCGCGCGGCACCTCGTTCTCGCAGTCCTCGGTGCCGTCATCGGACGACGTCGAGACGTGGATCGAGGCTGTCACCCAGCAGATCGAGTCGTTGCCGGCGCCGGCCATTCGTCGCCACTTCACCGAGTACGCCGCGGCGCTCCGGGCCGCCCACGACGACGCCGAGAACCTCGCCGAGCTGCTCACGTTCGCCCGCCGCCGCTACGAGGCCAGTGCGGCGACGACCTACCTCGAGCTGCCGGCCACCTCGATGTCGCGCTCCGAGGCGTTTGCCACATTTGTGGCCGATATGGCGCTGTCGGCATCGCGCTTCGCCGAGGAGTACAACGCCGCCCTGGCCGACTTTCGCGTCGTCAACAAGACTCGCTCGGCGGCCCAGCCGTTCCCGGACCTGACCTCGACCCCAGGCTCCACCGAACTCCCGCTGTGGCACCTGCTCGATCACGAGCGCCAGAGCGTGTGGGCCGAGCCGCACCCAGACGGTGTGCGCCTGATGGGTGACGACGGCTCGGTGCTCGCGGACCTGCCGAGCAACCCGGAGGCCGCCATCAAGGCGCTTCTGGCCGCCGATCTCCAACTTGCCCCCAAGGCGCTGAGCCTGACGCTGTTCACGCGCGCGTTCGCATGTGACCTCTTCATCCATGGCGTGGGCGGCGGTGGATACGATCGTGTCACCGACGACGTCTTCCGCCGCTACTACGGCGTCGAGCCGCCGGCCTATGTCGTGGCATCGATCACGATGTATCTGCCGCTGGGCATGCACGTGATCACCGACGCGGAGGTGTCGGCCGCGCGCGAGAAGCTCAACCGGCTCGAGCACAACCCCGACGCGATGCTGTGCGACGTTGAGTTCGACGACGAGGCGGAGCATCGCCGCGCGATCGACCTGGCCGCCGAGAAGTCCACGCTGGTCTCGGCGATTGCGGAACCGGACGCCAACAAGAAGGCGCTCGGGCTGCGCATCCGCGAGGTCAACTCCGAACTGGCGGCGCTGCTCGCGCCCCTGCGCGAGACTCTTGCCGGCGAGTTGGCCGCGCTGGAGTCCCAGCAGGCGACATCGTCGATCCTTACGGACCGCACGTACCCGCTATGCTTCTGGTCGCCACTCGAGGTCGCCGACAAGGCAAGGTAGGAGAGCGGGCATCAAGGGCGAACTGTGCCTGCGACGGCGTGTTTCTCGGCAGTTGGCCTTGTTGTTGCCGACTGTGAGTACAGGCGTTAGTATTGCCCGATTCGGTGGTGAAAACCGCACCGCGTTGAAAGGATATAGACATGTCTCTGCCCGTTGTGGACGCTGATAACTGTACGGCTTGTGGCATCTGTGTCGATGAGTGCCCGAGCAGCTGCTACGACCTCGAAGAGATCGCCAAGCTCAACCGCCCGGACGACTGCACTGAGTGCGGTACCTGCGTCGATGCGTGCCCGAATGGTGCCATCACGATGTAGCTCGACCTGCTCCAACACGAAGGGCCGGAAGCGATTCCGGCCCTTCGTCGTTTCTGTGCTCGGGGCCAGTCAGCCTTGCGGCCCCATGCGATCGTTGATGTAGAGCTTAGGCTCCTGGCCACGGAGCATGCCCACAAAGCGCTTGTGATGCGCCGCATAGACGATCAGCCCCATGAAAAGCGCAAACGGCCAGTCGAACGATTGGGTCGCGATCGCGACGATCGGCAGCGTCGCCGCAGCAGCGACCTGCCCTGCCATCATGTAGCGCGTCACAGCGATAAAGAGCAGCCCCACGAGCAGCACCGCCAGCAGATAGCGCCAGTCGTAGGCCAGGAGCGCGCCAGCCCCGGTCGCCAGTCCCTTGCCAGTGCGCGAGAGTCCCTTGTGCTTGATCAGAGCGACCCAAATCGAGTAGTTGTGGCCTACCACGCTGCCGAAGACCGCGATCCATGGCAGGGGATTGGCGAGCAGGTAGATCCAGCCGTTCCACATCGTCGGAGCCGGAAGCGAAGTCACGCCGCCCTGGATCGCCATCACGACGCCCTGTGAGTACGGGACGAGCACGGGCAACCCACCAAGCCACTTCGCCACGAGCACCGGCACCAGGCCCTTCATCCCGTCGCCAAGCACCGCGAGGACGAACCATCCCCACGACCCTGTGGTTCGGCGAACGTTCATCGAGCCGATGTTCCCGGTGCCGTGTTGCGTGATGTCTTCCCCGGTGACGCCTTTCACGATGATGTAGGCGAAGGGTATCGACCCGATGAGGTAGCTGCCGAGCAGAACGAGCAGCGCTGCCGTCAGTGAGTTCACTGCTCGACGACCTTCTCGGCGGGGACGATGACGTTCATGGCGGCTGGGAAGATGAGGATGTCGTACGCCGACTCGAGCATGACTTCGCCGTCGATCTGACCCTCGAACGGCGTCTCCGAGACTACCGTCAAGCGGGTGGCTCGGCTCATGTGGACAGGCCTCATCTTCGTGTGCTTGCCGAGGACCACAAACGGCAGGCGCATGAACGCCTCGGCCTTGGGGATCTTGTCGATTCGGCAGATGTCGAGCAGCCCATCGTCGATGACCGCGCCGGGCGTGATCTTGAAGCCGCCTCCGTAGGTGGGGCCGTTAGTGACAGCAACGATGAGCGCGTCGGTCTCGAACGGCGGCTCCTCGTCGTACTGGATGACGACCTTCTGCGCGTAGTACTGGTTGTTGAGCACGTGGATGAGCGCGCGAAGGTACAGCGCCAGCCCGGAAAGGCCTGTCGTGACCTTCAGCTCAACAGCCTTGACCGTGACGCGCGCGTCCAACCCCATCGAGACCGATTCGCCGAACCACGTTCCATTGCACCGGCCGAGATCCACGACCTTGCGCCCGCCGGTGGCGATCTGGTTCAGGGCGGTGGACAGGTCGTCGGACATCCCTAGTGTGTGTGCGTAGTCGTTGCCGGAGCCGGTCGGGACGATGCCGAACGCAGGCCTCACGACTCTGTCGTGCTCCATCACACCGTTGAGCACCTCGTGCGCGGTGCCGTCCCCGCCGACGGCCACGATCGAGTCGAAGCCCTCAGCTGTGCGTGCCAGGTCGCATGCGTGCCGAGGCCCGGCGGAGAGCACGATCTCGCACTGCGCGGCCTTGCCGAAGATGCGCTCGACAGCGGGGATCAGCTTGCGCGTCTCGCCGTGTCGAGCAGCTGGGTTGACGATGAAGAGCGTTCTCCCGAGGTGCATTGACGCCTCCGTGGCGGCCATGTCGCTAGGCGGTCTGCGGGTATGATAGAGTGCGCCGAGTCGGCAGCTCGCCGAGTACGTGCCCGCGTAGCCCAGAGGATAGAGCGTCTGCCTCCGGAGCAGAAGGCCACAGGTTCGAATCCTGTCGCGGGCACCATCAGCATCAACACATGAGCCCGGCCCCTTTTAGGGAGCCGGGCTCATGACGTTTGCGCCGCAACACCGATGGGCTAGTGGCCCTCGGCCTTGTCCTTATCGTGCTGATCGATGACCTTCTTGGCCATGTCGAAGGGGACCTCGGCGTACTCGCCGATCTCGATCGTGAAGCTGCCCGTGCCGTGTGAGAGCGACCGCAGCGTGGGCGAGTAATGCACGACCTCGGCGTAGGGAACCAGCGCCTTGATCTCCTGACCGCCCTCGACGCCATCCATGCCCAACACGCGGCCACGCCGCGAGCTGACGTCGCCCATAACCGCGCCCGCATAGGCCTCGGGCACGTCGATAGTCAGCGTCGCGACCGGCTCGAGCAGCACCATATCGGCCTTCTCGCAGGCCGCCCGGAATCCGATACGCGCCGCCGTGCGAAAAGCCATCTCGTTGGAGTCGACCGCGTGCATCGAGCCGTCGAATACGGCGACCTTGATGTCGACCATTGGATACCCGGCGAGCACGCCTTCGAGCATCGTGTTCTGAACACCCTTGTCGATAGCGACGATGTAGGGCTTGGAGATCCTGCCCCCCACGATCTCGTCGTGGTACTCGTAGCCGCCACCGGGATTGGGCTCGACCCGCAGCCAACAGTCGGCGAACTGTCCCGAGCCGCCGGTCTGCTTCTTGTGACGGCCCTCGGCCGTAGCCGATTTGCGAATCGTCTCGCGATACGGGATGCGAAGCTCAATCAGCTCCGCTTCCACGTTGTAGCGCTCGTGGAGCTTGGCGATGGCCACGTCGATTGCGGTCTCGCCGATGCCGGTCAGCACGGTCTGGTGCGTCTCGTCGTCGCGCTTGAGCAAGAGCGTGGGCTCCTCCTCGACGAGCTTGTTCAGCGCCGTGCCGAGCTTGTCCTCATCGGCCTTCGTCTTCGCGACGAGAGCAACCGGGTAGAGCGGTTGCGGGAAGGGGAGCGTCGCGACCTTGACCTCACCCTTCTCGGAGAGTGTGTCGCCGGTGATGACATCACCGAGCTTGGGGAGCACCGCCACGTCTCCTGCGACCACGGCTTCCATGTCCGAGGTCTCCTTGCCGATCATCTTGAAGACGTGCGCGACGCGCTCCTTCTTGCCCGTGCGCGCATCGATGAGTTCGCACCCAGGAGTAAGCGTGCCCGAGACGACCTTCACGAAGTTCAGACGCCCTACGTACGGGTCGAAGATCGTCTTGAAGACCAGTGCGGTGGTGGCGCCCTCGGTGCTGACGCGCAGCGTGTCGCCGCCCTCGAGCGGAATCGCACCGTGGGCAGTGGGCTGAGGGAAGAAGGACACGATCTCGTCCATCAGGTCCTCGATGCCCTGCATCTTGAGAGCCGAGCCGACGAACACCGGGATGAAGATGCCTTGGGCGATCGCCTTGTCGAGCAACTCCTCGAGCTCCTCTTGGTTCAGCGTCTCACCCTCGAGGTACTTCTCCATGAGCGACTCGTCAGCCTCTGCGACGAGATCGGTGAGCTTCTCCCTGGCTGCCTCGGCAGTCGCGACGAGGTCAGCCGGGATCTCGATGACCTCTTCCTTGTCGCCCTCGTGGTGGTAGGCCTTCATACGGATGACGTCCACGACCCCGCGGAAGGTGGCCTCCGAACCCATCGGGATCTGGACGGCGCCAACCCGATGCCCGAACTTGGCGTCGAGTGCGGAGATCACTGCATCGAAGTCGGCGTGCTCTTTGTCCATGCGGTTGATGAACACGGCGCGGGCGATGCCCATCTCGCCGGCTATCTTCCAAAGTCGTTCCGTCTGAACCTGCGGGCCCGCGACGGCGTCAACGACGAAAAGTGCCATCTCGGCAGCTTCCATACCCGCGACGGCGTCGCCCACGAAATCTGCGTAGCCGGGGGTGTCGATGACGTTGATCTTCACGCCGTCGTGTACGACGGGTGCCAGCGAGAGATTGATGGAGAACTTGCGCTTGATCTCCTCGGCTTCGTAGTCGAGGACAGAGTGCCCATCGTCTACGGTGCCAAGCCTCTTCGTTGCGCCGGACAGGTAAAGCATCGCCTCTGCTAGCGAGGTCTTGCCCGCACCGCCGTGTCCGACCAGTACGACGTTGCGGACCTTGTCAGTACCGGGTGCTCCCAAGTGATCGCCTCCTCCGGTAAACACGCCAACACATCGTTGTGATCGCGGCCCGCAAAGAGCGTTCCCGCCTTGCGGGCTGCCTCAGAACCTCAGTCTACCTCTTATCCCCAGAGGCAACGCCAGTCCTTATCATGTGCCTCGCGGACTGGTAGAATGCCGTGCAGTTCGCATCCGGGACGCGCGGGTCTTCAACGGCCGCGCCGCCCGAGCTTTCACGGCCGGTCCTCGAAGGGAGCGCTCACCTTATGAACCTGCGCAAGAGCGCGCGTCTCACATTGCTTGCCACCGTCGCCTTGGCCGGAATCCTGGGACTCGCTGGCTGTGCACAGCCGAGCGCAACGTCTCAGGGCGGCTCGTCGTCCTCGGCTAGTGCCTCGGGGTCTACGGCAGCATCGGATTCGACAGCCCAGTCCACCTCGTCCTCAGGGGAGACCACCGTGCATACACCCGCATACAAGCTCAACGGCAACGAAACCGCCGTCATCAAGACGAGCAAGGGCACGATCAAGGTCAAGTTCTTCGAGAAGGATGCGCCGATCGCGGTCGCGAACTTCATCGAGCTGTCGCTAAAGGGCTTCTACGACCAGATCAAGTTCCATCGCTACGTCGCTGGGTTCGTCATCCAAGGCGGCGACCCACAGACCAAGTCCGCTACTTCGGCCGAGGTAGCCGCCGCCGACGGCGGCGGTTCTGGTCAGTTCGGGACGGGCGGTCCGGGATACACAATCAAGGACGAGTACGCCAACAACCCCAACAAGCATGTCGACGGGTCTCTCGCGATGGCACGTACTGGTGCTCCGGACTCGGGCGGCTCGCAGTTCTACTTCGCTCTCGCCCCTCTGCCGTCGCTTGACGGGCAGTACACGGTGTTCGGTCAGGCCACGTCGGGCCTCGAGGTGATCCACAACCTTCGCGCCGGTGACGTGATCGAGTCGGTCACCATCGAAAACGCCACCAAGTAGCCCGCGGACCGTGGATCAGACCCGCTTTCAAGAAGCTCAGCAGGCGTACGACGCCGGCGATTTCAGGACCGCAGCCAAGGGTTTCTTGGCCGCTGCGGGCCGCGGGCCCGACGGCAACGGTGCCGCCTACCACATGGCTGGCAATGCCCTGATGCGTCTGCGTCGCCACCAAGACGCGGTAACCGTCTATGGGCACGCCCTACGCGACACACTCTACGATCGCCGGGGCGCCGTGTGGTCCAACCTCGGCGCGGCCTACTGCGAGCTCGGAGAGTACGCCGAGGCGGCCAAGGCCTACGAGGAAGCGATCAACGAGGTCGACTACGCGACGCCCTACAAGGCACACCAAGGCATGGCCGGTGCTTTGCTGGAGCGAGGGCGTGTGGAAGAGGCAGCGATCGCGTATCGCAAGGCCGCCCTCGACGCCTCCAACCCCGATCCGGGCAAGGCGCTCGTCAACCTCGGCCTGTGCTTCATGGGCCTGGGTCGTCCGGCCGACGCGGTCGAGGCGTACCGGGCAGCGCTTGGCTTCGAGGAGTACAAGGGCCGCGGCAAGGCGCTTGCGAACATGGGGCAGGCCTACGTCGCGCTCGGTGAGTACGCCGAGGCCGTGCGCTCGTTCGAGAAGGCCACGCAGCTCCACAACCACACGCTCTCACCGTCGGCGCAAGCCGCGTACGATATCGCTCTGGCCCAGGTCAAGCCGGCGGAGCAGCCGGTTGAGCCTGTGGCGACAGCGGCGGCGGCAACGGCGTCGCGAGTAGCGGCCGCCTCGATGTCCGAGGCGTCCGCGGGTGAGCTGACCGACAGCTGGTCGATCCCTGTCCATCCGGTTGCCGCAGCCGATGCGCCACCGAGCTTCGTCGACTTCGGCGAGGAGTTCGCCCACAGCTCGCAGCTGACGCAGCCGCTCGTGCCATTCGACCAGATCGTCGACCCCACCGCCGAGCTTGGAATGGGCGATGAGTCTGCAGTCGCCGACTTCTTCTCGGCAACCGACGAGCAGCTCAAAGCCCGCGACAAAGAGGCGCGCCGAGCCGAGCGTCACGAGCGCGGTCCGTTCGCGGTCTGGCGCACTGTCGGGGTCGCTGTCGTCGTGATCTTGCTGGTCGTGGCCGCACTCGTCGCGACGTACGAGATGGGCTTTGGCTGGCCGACGCAGGCGCAGACGGTTGGCGGCGTGCTCTCGGCGTACGAGACAGGCGGTGCGGTCGACAGCTTCTGGGTCGCCGCGCCGTCCAAGGACGTCGCCAAAGAGATGGCCAAGATTCCGCCGATGAAGGGCTACGAGATCGGCCCCATCGCGCGCGGCGCGACTACGTCGACGGTGGCCGTAACCGTGACGCCCAAGACCGGCGCGGCGCTTCACTACACCATTACGCTCAGCCGAGAGGGTGTCGGCTGGAAGGTCAGCGGCGTGGACAACGACTGGAGCTCTACGGGCGGCTGACAACAGGCCGCCCGCTTTGTATGCCGAACCGCAATCAGGGAGGACACCGCGTGGAGCAGAAGACCTACATCATGATCAAGCCGGACGCCGTCGCCAGGGGCTTTGCCGGCCGCATCATCACGCGTTTCGAGGAGGTTGGACTCAAGCTCGAGCGCATGGAGCTTGGAGTCCTGACCGCCGAGCAGGCCGCGGCTAACTACGCCGAGCACGTAGGCAAGCCGTTCTACGAGGGTCTCGTCGCCTACATCACCTCCGGCCCTGTGGTGAAGATGGTGCTTTCGGGCCCCAACGCTGTGAGCGTTTGCCGCAAGCTCATGGGCGCAACCAACCCCGCTGAGGCCGCCCCGGGAACCATCCGCGGCGACTTCGGTCTGGTGATGGACGCCAATGTCGTGCACGGCTCCGACTCGCCTGAGTCGGCCGAGCGCGAGATCGCGATCTTCTTCGGCGCCTAGTTCCAAGAAACCCCCGGGGGCGGCGGCCATGCCGGAGCCGTCCCCGAAAGCGCCTCGATGAGGCGCCACTGCCTGGGAGTAAGGGGATGCCATGTTCTTTCGCGTGATGGATAAGTCGCGCTTGCCCGACCTTGTCGCCGGTCTTCAGACCGACTTCGAGGTCATCGGGCCGGTCGCCAAGGGTGAGAAGTTCGTGTTCGCGACGCTGCAGGATCCGGATGAACTGCGACTCGACTACGACACGACGCTTCTGCCCCCAAAGAAGTTCTTCGTTCCACCCACTGAGAACCTTATGGAGTTCGAGACCGCCGACAACGAGGTTGTCTCGGCAGATGTCGAGAGCTCGCCGCGCGTGCTCTTCGGCCTGCATCCGTGCGACATCAACGCGCTGATGCTCATGGACAACGTCTTTCTCGGCGAGTACGAGGATCCCTACTACAAGGCGCGTCGCGACTCCACGCTGCTGGTGGGGGTCAACTGCGAGCCTTCGCCGCAGTGCTTCTGCAACTCATGGGGCACCGACGAGGTCCACTGGGGCTTCGACATCTTCCTGTCTGACCTGGGCGATCGGTACTTCGTGTCGGTGCGCTCGGTCAAAGGCGCCGAGCTACTCGACCGTTTCGTCGAGACACGCGACATCACGGATATCGACACTGCCGACCTGCAGCGCGTGACCGCCGAGTTCAAGGCGTCGTTCCCGCGCCACGTCGAGACCTCTCAGCTGCCGCTTCTACTCGACGCCAAGTTCGACGACGCCGTGTGGGACGAGCTGGGGGAGCGCTGCCTTTCATGCGGCGCCTGCTCGATGGTCTGCCCGACGTGCTACTGCTTCGACGTCAGAGACAAGCTCTCGGCGGATGGCAAGACGGGCGAGCGCACGCGTGTCTGGGACTCGTGCATGTTCTCCGAGTTCGCCGAGGTCGCGCATGGGCACAACTTCCGCGCGAGCAGCTCGAGCCGGGTCAAGTACCGCTACTACCACAAACAGTGGGGCTACCTGTCTAAGTTCGAGCGCGTGCTTTGCGTCGGCTGCGGCCGCTGCGAGCGGGCGTGCAAGGCCGACATCTCGCCGCGAGTGGTCATCGATGCGCTGCAGAAGGGGGCGACGGTCAGATGAGCACGGACGCATACAAGCAACTGCGCGCCAACCCGTACCGCCCCTGGCCCGCCCGGATCACCTCGATCACCGAGCTGACCGAGACC
This sequence comes from Coriobacteriia bacterium, assembly GCA_031292615.1. Lineage (NCBI taxonomy): Bacteria > Bacillati > Actinomycetota > Coriobacteriia > Coriobacteriia bacterium. The sequence goes on from JARLGT010000040.1 coordinate 10,683, forward strand.
GAGAAGCTCTTCGAGTTTCGCCTCATCGACGAGGAAGTCCGCGAGGCGTTCGAGTTCGACGCCGGGCAGTTCGTCGAGGTGTCGATCTTTGGCGTGGGCGAGGCGCCGATCTCGATCTCCTCGGCGCCGAGCAAGCAGGGGTTCATCGAGCTGTGCGTGCGTCGCGCAGGTGACGTGACCAGCGCGCTGCACAACAAGCAGTGCGGCGATATCGTCGGGCTGCGAGGGCCCTTTGGCCGCGGCTTCCCGTTCGAGGAGATGAAAGGTCACGACGTGCTGCTTGTCGCCGGTGGCCTTGGCATCGCACCGCTCAAGTCGCTCATCAACCACATCCACGACGAGCGCCACGACTTCGGTCGCGTCACGATCTTGCTGGGCGCGAAGAACCCGAGCGAGATTCTGTTCCGCAAGCAGTTCGACATGTGGAAGCACCGCGAGGACTTCGACCTGATCATGACGGTCGACCAGCCCGATGACTCGTGGGACGGTGAGGTCGGCCTGGTCACGAAGCTCTTCGACCGGCTCGACGTCGACGCTACATCTACGTTCGGCGCAATCTGCGGACCGCCCGTCATGTACAAGTACGTCATCGACGAGATGCGTAAGAAGCACATGGACGCCGACCGCATCTACGTCAGCTTCGAGCGGCGCATGAAGTGCGGCATCGGCAAGTGCGGCCACTGTGGTGTTGGCCATCAATACGCCTGCATCGACGGCCCGGTATTCAACTACTGGGAAGCCATGAACCTGCAGGAGGCGATCTAGATGCCGGCCCACGTCGCGGTCATCAGCCTGGCGAGCGACTTCGGTTGCCAGGTGCAGATAACAAACCTGGACGACAAGCTGCTCGCCGTTCTCGGCCAGTTCGAGCTTTCGTATTGGCAGCTCGCTTCGAGCGGCCACCTCCCCGACACCTACGACGTCGCGGTCATCGAGGGCGCCGTCACCACTCCCGAGCACGTCGAACTGCTCAAGCGAGTGCGCGCCACCGCCAGAACCGTCATCCTGATCGGCGCTTGCGCCGTGACTGGCGGCATCCCGGGTCTGGCTGCGGACGGCTTCGACGAGCGCCTCGGCTGCGTGTACGGCGATGACGGTACTCTGCTGGTGTGTGGCCGCATCTCGCCGATGCCGGTCGACTCGGTCATCGACGTCGACTACCGCGTGCCCGGTTGCCCGATTCAGCCAGACGAGCTCGTCGCTGTGCTCCAGCGTGCGCTCATGGGTCTGGCCGACCGCCCGCAGCGCGAGCCCATGTGCGCCTCATGCAAGGTCGCCGAGAACCAGTGCTTCTACGAGCACGGGGTGGTCTGCCTCGGCATGATCACGCGCTCGGGATGTGGCGCAAAGTGCATCTCACTGGGCCGCCCGTGCACGGGCTGCCGAGGAGTTGCCGCAGATGCCAACCTTGAATACGCCCGCCAGGTGCTCGTGGAGCGAGGGCTCGACCCGGCCCGGCTCGTGACCGCGTTGCAGCTCTACAACTCGCTTCAGGAGGCCGCCCGATGAGCACGCTTACCGTAGAACACGTCGCCCGGATCGAGGGCCACGGCACCATCAGCGTTGAGGTCGACAACGGCGCGGTGGGCGAGATCAGAATGGATATCGTCGAGCCCACACGCTTCTTCGAGTCGATGGTCGTGGGGCGGCGCTTTGACGAGGCGCCGCTGATCACGTCGCGCATCTGCGGCATCTGCTCGCCCAACCACGCAGTCACCTCGCTCAAGGCGCTGGAGGCCGCGATGGGCATCGAGATTTCGGAGCGCACCCGGCTCTTGCGCACACTCCTCGTTCACGGCTCCTTCCTTCAGAACCACGCCACGCACCTCTACGTGCTCGCGGCACCCGACTACGTCGGCCTGCCCAACTTCATCCCGTTGGCCGAGAGCCATCCTGAGGTCGTAGCACGCGCTCTGAGCATCAAGAAGCTTGGCAACGACCTGACTACCGCCGTCGGCGGGCGCCCGGTACACCCGATCACCGCCGTCGTAGGAGGGTTCACCGCCGAGCCCAGCAGGGCTGACCTCGAGGCACTTGCCGAGCGGCTGCGCTCCGTAGCCAAAGACGTGGCCGAGACCGTGGGCCTGTTCTCGACCTTCGACGTGCCCAAGTTTGACACCGCAGGCGAGATGCTCGCGCTGAAGGCCGAAGGCGAGTACGCGGTCTACGACGGCGACGTCTGCGCGCTAGACGCCGGTTGGTGCCGCCCCGTCGGCGAGTACCTCGACTTCGTCAGCGAGCACGTGGTCGGCCACAGCAACGCCAAGCACTCGACCATCGACGGTCGCACGTTCATGGTCGGCGCGCTGGCGCGGGTCAACCTGAACTGGGATCAGCTGATGCCCACCGCGCGCATCGTCGCCTCCAAAGCGGGGCTGCGTCCGATCTCTAAGAACACGTTCGCCAACAACCTGTGCCAGGCGATCGAACTTGTCGACGCCGCCGAGCGCTGCGCGATGCTATGCCAGAGGCTGCTCGACGAGACGGGTTCGAGCAAGCCCGTCGGCTACAAGATCAAGGCCGGCGCGGGTACCTCGGCGACTGAGGCACCTCGCGGCACGCTCTATCACACGCTCGCCATCGACGACGATGGATTTGTGACTGCAGGCAACGTAATCACGCCCACCGCACAGAACCTCGCCAACCTCGAAGCCGACATGCGCGCTTTCGCGCCCACGGTGGTCGATCTCCCCGAGGAGCAGTTCGTTCTGCGCATCGAGCAGCTCGTGCGTGCGTACGACCCGTGCCTGTCGTGCGCCGTGCACTAGCGGGCAACATTCCCTGAGTTGTCGGGTGGCTCGGCCGGAGAGAACCCGTGCCGGGCCACCTTTCTATCCCTCGGGAAGCTCGTGGCAAGTCCGTGGTAAGACCGAGGTGACAATCTGAGATGGCGGCGCCCCTCCGCACGCATCGAGTTCTCGACTCTGCGCGAAGAAAGGACCGTCACCTTGGCACCGCGAACCCCCGGCATGACTGCCGACCCCAGACAGCGGCTTCTGTCCGGTCACGCTGAGGCGCTCTCAGACGCCTCCCTGCTTGCCGTGCTTCTCGACTCGCCAACCACCCACCGTGCCAGCCGGCTGCTCGCCGAGCACCCCATCCCGGACGGACTTTGGCGCGTGTGCGCCGAAGACCTCATCGCGCTGGAAGGCGTGGGTCCGGCGGCTGCCGCGCGCGTGCTCGCGTGTCTGGAGATGAGTCGGAGGGCATCGGCTTGGCGCAGTTCTCGGCGGCCGACGATCTCCACGCCGGAGGACGTGGTGGAGTTGTGCGCCCCCCAGCTGCGTGGCCTGGATCGCGAGCATTTCTGGGCGCTGGCGCTCAACACCAAGAACCAGCTGCTCAAGATGGTCGAAGTGTCTGTGGGGTCGCTCAACGCGTCGATTGTCCACCCCCGTGAGCTGTTCCGGGACGCGGTCAAGCTCTCGGCAGCCTCGGTCGTCGTGGTACACAACCATCCGAGTGGCGATCCCACGCCCTCGGGAGCCGACATCCAGCTCACTCGGCGGCTAGCCAAGGCGGGAGACGTCCTGGGGATCGAACTTCTCGACCACGTTGTGATCGGTGACGGGGGAGAGCACGCTAGCCTGCGGGACCTCGGCCTGATGTAGAGGCGGAATCGCACAAAGGTACGCTCAAGTCTGCACCCCGGAGCTGCGGAGATATCGTGGCGAACCGGTGGTCGGGGCGATGCCCTGTGCTACACTTTCGAGCGTGTCTCAGCACGCCCGGCCCGGATGTGATCATCCAGGGTCGGTTTTGGCGTGCGGGCCTCTGAAGAGGCGCACAGCCCCGGCTGGAGCCGGTGACTTAGATAAGGAGCGACCGTGTCGCTTGTAGATATCTTCTTCAACTCCTGGGGCGGCGACATGGCCGTCGACCTGGGTACAGCTAACACTCTCGTGTCCGTGCGAGGCCGTGGCATCGTCTTGATCGAGCCGTCCGTAGTCGCGGTCGAGAAGGACACGAAGCGCGTGCTCGCCGTCGGCATCGACGCCAAGCGCATGCTGGGTCGCACGCCGGGCAGCATCGTGGCCATTCGTCCGTTGAAGGACGGCGTCATCGCTGACTTCGAGGTCACCGAGGCGATGTTGCGCTACTTCATCAACAAGACGCGCGTGAAGCGCTTCCCGTGGCAGCCCAAGCCGCGCGTGGTCGTGTGCGTGCCATCGGGCGTCACCGAGGTTGAGAAGCGTGCCGTTTTCGAGGCAACGATGTCGGCGGGCGCGCGCCAGGCGTTCTTGATCGAGGAGCCGATGGCGGCCGCGATCGGTGCCGGCCTGCCAATCCAGGAGCCGACGGGCTCCATGGTCGTCGACATCGGCGGCGGCACGACCGAGGTCGCCGTCATCTCGCTCGGCGGCATCGTATGCGCTCAGTCGATTCGCATCGCCGGCGACGAGTTCGACGAAGCGATCATCCAGCACGTCAAGAAGGCCTACAACGTGCTCATCGGCGAGCGTACGGCCGAGGAGATCAAGTTCGAGATCGGCAGCGCCTGGCCGCTCATGGAAGAGGTCGACGTCGAGGTTCGTGGCCGAGACCTACTCACGGGTCTGCCGCGCACGATCACCATGGAGTCCGAGGAGATCCGCGAGGCCGTCGAAGAGCCCACCGCGGCAATCGTCGCGGCGGTCAAGGGAACGCTCGAGCAGACGCCGCCGGAACTGGCGAGCGACCTGATGGAGTACGGCATCGTGCTTACGGGCGGCGGAGCGCTGCTCAAGGGCCTTGACGAGCGTCTGCGCCACGAGACCGGCATGCCGGTCCACGTCTCCGATAGCGCGCTGACCAACGTGTGCGACGGCTCGGCGCAAGCTCTCGAAGAGATCGATGCGCTGAAGAAGGTGCTCCAGGGCAGCCGATAGGCTGGCAAGAGCCCGGTCGAGATGAGACTCCCGCAGCCCGAAAAGTCCAACCTGCAGCCAGGTCTACTGGTTGTGCTCATCGTGTTGTCGCTGCTGCTGACCACTCTGTGGTATCGCGAAGGCGCAAACGGTCCCGTGCACAAGGTGCGCCTTGGCGTGCAAGCCGTCTCGGCGCCGGTGGGCGCTGTTGGCGAGTTCGTCACGCGTCCGATCCGAGGCGTCTTCCAGTGGATCGGCGATCTGGGCGTCTCGAGAAGCCAGCTTGAGGCATTGCGGCTCCAAAACGAGAAGTTGCGCAACACCGTCGCGGCGCTCGAAGAGGCACGTCTCGAGAATCTGCGACTTCAGTCCCTCGTAAACTTCGCGCAGTCGAGCAAGCTTAAGTCGCTGGGCGCGCACGTGATCGGGCGTCCCACGCAGTGGGACCGCGTCATCACCTTGGACCGCGGGACTGCAGACGGGGTGCGCGAGGGCATGCCTGTCGTGGGTACGCTCGGCACGACTCCGGGGGCCGCCACCGAAGCGAGTGCCGCGGGTGGGCTGATCGGACAGACGATCGACGTCACGGCTCACTCGGCCAAAGTGCGCCTGATCACCGACCAGAGTTCGGGTGTCGCCTCGACGATCCAATCAAACCGGGCCGAAGGCATCGTCCACGGTTCGATCGACGGCGGTCTGTCGCTCGACTTCATCAGTCACGAGACTACGGTCAAGGCAGGCGACGTCGTAATCACGTCAGGCATGGGCGGAGTCTTTCCCAAGGGGCTCCTGGTCGGCGAGGTCACCAAGGTCACCAACCAGCCCTCAGCTCTCTATCAAGATATCGTCCTTACGCCATCCGCCGGACTCAACGGGGTCGAAGACGTGCTCATCCTTGTCGGAGCCGGCCCACAGGTACAGACCGGAAGTGGTGAGTGATGAACCGAGTACTCCCGACAATCGCTGCGATTCTGGTGGCGGCGTTGCTGCAGGTAGGGCTCGCGCCGTACATCGCCATCGGTGGTGTGGTGCCGGACTTTCTCCTACTCGTGGTCGTCACCTTGGCGCTCGTCGAGGGTCCGGCAGCCGGCGCCTCGGCGGGATTTGCCGCCGGGCTCATCTTCGAACTCATCGGCTCGGGACCCGTGGGCCCGATGGTCTTGGTGCTAGCGGTAACGGGTTACATGGCGGGTCTACTCCACGAGAACATGTTCGCCGAGGGCTGGCTTCTGCCACTTACCGTTCTGGCGGTTGCGTCGATCGCCTCGACGTTGGCCTACGGGCTCATGCTCGATCTACTCGGCGTGGGCGGGCCATTCTTGCTGACGTTCTTCACCAAGATGCTGCCCGAGGCGCTCTACGACACCGCGCTGGCGCTGCTCATCTACCCGTGGTTGGCGCGCTTCTTGCGCCAAGACCGGCCAATGACGACGTTTCGGCGCCTCGCCTAACTGCGCGGTTTCTCGGCACGTCTGGCCTGTCGCCGTAGTCACGTGAGGATCCTGGTTGCCTGGTTTCCAGCAAGAGCTCAAAGGGCGTTACGCCGTCCTGGGCATCGTCGTAGTGGCGGTGCTCGGCCTGCTGCTGGCCAAACTGTGGACCATGCAGGTGCTGAACGGCGCGCAGTATGCTGACGCGGCAGTTCAGAACCGAGTTCGTCCCGTTACAACCTCCGCCGCTCGCGGTCGAATCATGGATCGCAACGGCCAGCTCCTGGTGTCGAATCGCGCCACCATGGCCGTCTACGTCGATCCGAGCGCGCAGCACGTCGTGATCGCGAGCAAGACCACAACCAACACTCCGCTCATCAATCGTCTCTCAACGGTGCTGGGCATGCCCGCTGCCGACGTCCAGAAGCGCATGTTCGACCCGAAACAGGAGGCGCTTGCCTCAAGGATGGTCGCGCTGGACGTCCCGCAGCCGGCGGTGGCATACATCTCCGAGCACCCGGATCTGTTCGCTGGCGTAGAGGTGCGAGCAGAGGCCACGCGGCAGTATCCGCAAGGAACGCTCGCCGCGCATGTGCTGGGATACACGGGACAGGTCTCGCAAGACCAACTCGCCAACACCACCGTCAATGGATATCAGTACGGCGACATCGTGGGCAAGGCTGGCGCCGAGGCCGAGTTCGAGAAGGTGCTACAGGGCGATCGCGGTCAGCGTCTTGTCGAAGTCGACGCGCAGGGCAAGCCGCAGCACATCATCCAGGACACGCCGCCCGTGCAGGGTCACGACGTCAAACTGACAATCGACTCGAAGGTGCAGAAGGTCACGGAGCAGGCGCTACAGCAGGCGTTGCTCGATGCCCACAAGGCGAAGTTCCCGCACGCTGCGGCCGGTGCCGCAGTGGCGGTCGACATTCACACTGGCGAGATCATCGCCATGGCCAGCGTTCCGACCTACGACCCGAGCCTGTTCCTCGGCAGCATCTCGGACAAGCAATGGAAGTCGCTGACGGCGACAGACTCCAACTACCCGCTCACCAACCGCGCCATCGCGGGCCAGTATCCCGCAGCCTCGACTTTTAAGGCGATGACCGGGTTAAGCGCGCTGCAGGCGGGTCTCATCACGCCTTCGACAACTGTCGACTGCACCGGCCGTTGGACGGAGATGGGCAAGCAGTGGGCGAAGTGGTGTTGGGATCACGCTGGCCACGGGCCTGAAGAGTTCTACGGCGCGGTCCGCGACTCGTGCGACTTCTACTTCTACCATGTCGGCTATCTCCTCTATAAGTCGGGCGGCGAGAAGCTTCAGAAGTTCGCTCGGAAGTTCGGCTTTGGACAGGACTCGGGCATCGATCTTCCCGGCGAAGCAAATGGCCGCGTTCCGGACATCGCTTGGAAGAACGCGTACTTCCAGAACTATCCAGAGATGCAAGGCTGGAACGTCGGCGACACGGTAAACATGGCTATCGGGCAGGGCGACTTGCTCGTCACGCCGCTTCAGCTTGCGGACGCTTATGCTGGCATCGCCAACGGCGGCAAGGTGATGCGGCCGCACATTCTCAAGCAGGTACTGGGCGCGGATGGCAAGCCGGTACTGACGTACCAACCGACCGTGGCCTTCGACAGCGGGACCTCGGCGAGCAACCTTGCGACGATGCGCTCCGCGCTGCTTGCGGTAACGACGACCGGTACCGGCAAGGGCGCGTTCTCGGGCTTCCCCGTACCGGTGGCGGGCAAGACCGGTACCGCGCAGGTCTCGGGCAAGGACGACTACGCCTGGTTTGTCGGCTTCGCTCCCGCCAATCATCCCAAGTACGCGGTCGCCGTCATGATCGAGCAAGGTGGACACGGCGGCTCGGTCGCCGGCCCGGCGGCTCGTCAGATATTCGCGGCCCTGCTCGGCCAGAAGATCCAGCACGTCTCGGCCACGGATACCTCACGATGATGGCCGTCAACGAACGCAAGCGACTCTGGTTCGCGAACCTGCCCCTGATTGCGATTGTGGTGGCGTTGCTCTTCTTTGGCACGACGATGGTGCAGTCAGCCACGTCGGTGATGAAGGGCGGAGCGGGGCTCTATCAGCGTCAGCTTCTCGGAATCGCCATCGGGCTGGTTCCGTTGGTCTTGGCCTGGGCCTTTGACTACCGCCGCATTCAGGGATGGATCGGCCCGCTGTACGTGTTGGATCTCTTCCTGATCCTTTCGCCGAGGATTCCGGGCTTGGGTGCTCGGGTCAACGGCGCTACGGCGTGGCTTGCGATCGGGCACATCCGACTATTCCAGCCCTCCGAGCCCGCAAAGCTGCTCACCATCCTGGTCATGGCGGGGATCATCGCGTCGTATAAGGGCGTGATCGACGAGCCGCGCGACGTAGCGCGAATCCTGGGCATGCTCGCGCTCCCGCTCCTGCTGATCTTGGCGCAGCCCGACCTCGGCACTGCCATGGTCTTTGTTGCGATTGCGGCTGGGATGCTGTTGATCGGCGGTCTGAAGCCCCGCTGGTTCCTGATCCTCGGGCTGAGCGCGGCACTACTTGTGGGCACGCTGTTCGGAATGAACGAGCTGCTCAACCGGACGCTTCATCGCGGGCCGTACAACCCCGCTTACATCGCCGCAGTCCAGAAGGCCGACGGCAACACCTCGGCGGCCTCGGTCCAGCAGATCAACGACACGAGCGTGCTCATCAAGTCCTACCAGATCGACCGCCTGCTTGTATTCGTCGACTCCACGCGCGACCCCAAGGGCGCCGGCTACAACCTCGAGCAGTCCAAGATCGCCATCGGCTCCGGACAGCTCAAGGGCACGGGTCTGCGCTCGGGCACCCAGAGCAACCTGCGATTCTTGCCCGAGCAGCACACCGACTTCATCTTCGCGGTCACCGGCGAAGAGCTCGGGTTTCTCGGCGGGGTCATTCTGCTGGGGCTCTATCTCGCTCTGCTGATCGTGGCGCTGGAGATATCGGCGCAGTCGCGCGATCTGTACGGATCGCTGATCGTGGCAGGTATCATTTCGATGTGGACGTTCCAGATTCTCGAGAACATGGGCATGACGATGGGGCTGATGCCGATTACGGGTATCCCGCTTCCGTTTATGAGCTTCGGATCGTCGTTCATGGTCACCAACATGGTTGCGGTGGGTATGCTCCTGTCCGTCTGGACGCGCCGCCAAGGTGTGCCCGGCTACTAGGCTGCCGAGGGGAACACAGATGAAGTTGCCAGTCGACATCCGAGATCTCATGAACTCGGGCACCAAACTGCGGGAGGATCGCGAGAAGCCCATTCGTCTCGCGGTCTTCGTCGACGTTGAAGCGCCGGAGGCGCTCGTCGAGGCCGTCCGGCTCGCCCTGCACCCACAGACGGGTGGCGCCATGCTGCACATCGAGGTGTGCGCACCCGGCGAGGCCCTTCTCATCGCCCCGGGCGCCGACGCCGTGGTGGCGCTAGCCGGTCCGGGCACCACGCTCGAGCGCTCGCTGTCCGGTGCGCGCGAGAAGTTCGTCCCGACGGTGCTGCTCGCTCTCGGGGAGTCGGCGCTCGAGGTCTCGCGGCGTCTGTCGCAGCCGATGCTCGACACCATCGCAGCGCCCGAGACCGAGCAGATCATTCGCGCGCTCGGCGCGTGGCTTGCCGACCGCATCAACAGCAAGCGCCTGGCGCTCGCGCACAACTTCGAGTTCATCCGCCGAGCCGTGGCTGAGGAGTCGGTCAAGGCGACGGCCTTCCAGAACGGTGTGATCGGCTTCGTCGCCGTCATTCCGGGCGCAGACATGCCGATCATGACCGCGAATCAGGCCAAGATGATCCTGCAGATTGCCGCTGCCTACGGCCAGCCGCTCGGGCCCGAGCGTATCAAGGAGCTGGCGGTGGTAGTGGGCGGTGGGTTCACGTTCCGCCTGCTTGCGCAGCAGCTGCTCGACTTCATTCCCGGATTCGGCTGGGCAGTGAAGGCGGGCGTTGCCTACTCCGGAACGCTGGCGATGGGCTACGCGGCGCTCGAATACTTCGAAGAGGGCGGCGACTTCTCCGGCGTTGCCGTGCGCGTGAAAGAAGCGCGCGACAAGGCCATGGGGATGGCGCGCGATCGAATGGGTCGCGGTCTGCCGGCCGAGGAGCCGATTCCGGCGCACGGCTACGTAGTTGTCAACGACGGCCCGCTTCCGGTTCCGCCGCTCGAACCCGGCGCCCTGCCGTCGCACTTGGACCGTGGCCAAGGCGCCAGCGACCTTACGGGAGCCGGCGTCCAGTGACGCGGACTGACCTATGGCCTGCGATTGAGCCGCTTCTTGCTCGCGTCGAGCGCCCCGCCCGGTACATCGACCGGGAGTGGGGCGCTCTTCATGACGGGGAGGCCGCCTACCGGGCGTGCCTCATCTACCCCGACACCTACGAGATCGGGCAGGCCAACCAAGCACTGGCGATCCTCTACGGCGTGCTCAACGCGATTCCCGGGGTAGCCGCCGAGCGCGCCTACCTACCGTGGATGGACATGTCCGCGGCGATGCGCGAAACGGGTGTGCCGCTGTTCTCGCTTGAGTCGTGCGGCGCCGTGCGCGACTTCGACCTCGTGGGCATCACGATTCCGTACGAGCTGACGTACTCCAACATCCTGGAGACACTCGACTTGGCGGGCGTCCCGCTGCGAGCCGTGGACCGCTCCGAGAGCGACCCGCTCGTCGTCGGTGGTGGTCCCAGCGTCTTCAACCCGGAGCCTGTCGCGGCATTCTTCGACGCGATCCTGATCGGCGAGGGGGAAGAGGCCGTCGGCGAGATCGTCTCGGCGCATCGTGCCGCGAAGGCTGCCAGCGCTTCACGCGCCGAGACGCTGCACGCCTTGGCCGCGGTTCCCGGCGTCTACGTGCCGTCGCTCTACGAGACTGTCCGAGACGCGAAGGGCGCCTACGCGGGCACTCAGCCGCTGCCAGACACGGCGGCGCGCCCCGTCGTCGAGAAACGGGTCGTCGCGGACTTCGACGCCGCGCCTGTTGCGATCGCCGGAATCGTCCCGTTCATGGACGTTGTCCACGACCGCTACGGTCTTGAAGTCCTGCGCGGATGCACGCGGGGCTGCCGTATTTGCCAGGCGGGGATGGTCTACCGTCACGTGCGCGAGCGCACGCCCGACCACATCCTGCGCGATGTTGTGGCGGGACTGGCCTGCACCGGCTACGACGAGGTCAGTCTCACGTCGCTCTCCACCACCGACCACAGCCAGCTCGAAGAGGTGCTGCGCCGCCTCCAGCGCCGACTCGAGGGCACGGGCGTCAGCGTCTCGCTGCCGTCGCTTCGTGTCGACGCGTTCGGCGTTGAGATGGCTCGGCTGGTCTCGGCGGGCGGCAAGAAGAGCGGGCTGACGTTTGCGCCGGAGGCCGGCACGCAGCGGATGCGCGACGTCATCAACAAGAACGTCACCGAGGAAGATCTGCTCGGCAGCGTGCAGCGAGCGTTCGAGTCTGGCTGGCGACGCGTGAAGCTGTACTTCATGATCGGACTTCCCACCGAGACCGACGAGGACATTCAAGGCATCGGCGAGCTCGTCCACAAGGTGTTTCGCACCGCGCGTGAGGCGACTCCGCCGGCTCAGCGCGGCGGGCTGAAGGTTGCCGTAAGCGTCTCGACGTTCGTGCCCAAGGCGCAGACGCCGTTTCAGTGGGAGCCCCAGATTAGCTTCGACGAGATTGGCCGCCGCCAACAAGTGCTGCGCGACTCGATGCCCCACAAGGGCGTCGATCTTCACTGGCACGACGCCGAGATCAGCTTCCTCGAAGGCGTCATGGCGCGAGGTGGCCGCGAGGTCGCCGACGTCGTCGAAGCCGCATGGCGGGGAGGTGCGGTCTTCGACGCCTGGACCGAGCAGTTCCGACTCCAGCGCTGGCTCGGCGCGTTCGCCGAGACTGGCGTCGACGCCGAGTCGATCGCCAACCGCGAGCGGCTGCAAAGCGAGCCGCTGCCGTGGGCGCACATCTCGGCAGGAGTAGCGCCGGGCTACCTGTGGCGCGAGCGCGAGCGCGCCTTTGCTGGCAAGACGACTCCGGACTGCAGTTTCGCGGGGTGCACCGGCTGCGATGTCTGCGACGACCTCGAGGTCAAGATCGTGCTGGCTGGTGATTCGCGTGGCTAACGGCGAGTTTCGCCTGCGCGTCCGTTACGGCAAGGTTGGCCGACTGCGCTGGCTTTCGCATCTCGAGGTGCTGCACGCGTTGGAGCGCACCGTGCGCCGAGCCGGGCTCCCGTACGCGGTGACACACGGCTTCAGCCCGCACATGAAGGTGGCATTCGGTCCGGCACTTCCTGTTGGAACGGCCGGTGAGAACGAGTACTACGACATCTGGTTGACGCGCTACACTAAGGCCGAGGAGTTGCTCTCGCTCCTCGCAAGCGCCATGCCTCAGGATCTGGCTCCCACGGCCGCTGGGTACGTGGGTGACTCGGAGCCTTCGTTGGGCGCCGCACTGACCATTGCAAGGTATCAAGTCGAGGTAACAGGGAAGGGGTCTTTGACCGAACAGGTGCACGCGGCGATGAAGAGCCTCGTGGACTCGGGAACGCTCACGGTGACGCACAAGGGCAAGCACAAAGTTTTCGACTTGGCGCGAAGTCTCCCGGAAGAGACGCGTGTCACACAGTCGGCGGACGGCAGCAGGATCGAGCTAGCCGTCCGCATCGGACCCGAAGGGTCCCTCCGCCCCGAAGCGCTCGTACGAGCAGCACTCCAGTCCGCACAGCTCGATGCGACCGTTGTGCGCGTGACACGCACGGATACCCTCATCGAACAGCAGGAGGGCCTCTGGGCGCGTCCGTTGTGACGGGAGTGCCAGCTTAGGTGGCGGACTTAGATCGCGAGATGCTCATCTCGCACGATACGAATGAGACCAGAGTCGCGTTCCTCGAGAACCGAGAACTGGTCGAGCTCTACATAGAACGCCCCAAACGCAGCAGTGTGGGCAACGTCTATCTCGGCAAGGTCAGTGACGTCTTGCCTGGGATGCAGGCGGCGTTCGTCGATATCGGCCACGAGAAGAACGCGTTTCTCTACGTCGATGAGATCGTCACGCCCGAGGGCTTCGAGAACGTGCCTCGCCGAGAGATCCAGATGCTTCTGCGCGTGGGTCAGCAGGTCATGGTGCAGGTGATCAAGGACGCGATGGGCACGAAGGGCGCGCGCCTCACTACGGACATCTCCCTTCCGGGTCGCTTTCTCGTACTCATGCCGTTCTCGGACTTCGTCGGCGTGTCCAAGAAGCTCCCGGACGCAGAACGAGAGCGGCTCAATGGGATCGTGAGCCGCTACGCACCTCCGGGCATCGGCGTGATCGTGCGTACCGTCGCTCAGGGTGCGAGCGAGCGCGATCTGTCCAGCGACCTCGAGTTTCTGATGCGACTATGGAAGCGCGTGAACCACCAAGCGACCGAGGCGCTGGCTCCCGAAGTGATCTACACCGAGATGGATCTCGCGCTGCGCCTGGTGCGTGACGTGTTCTCGGAGGACTTCAGACGGCTCGTCATCGACGACCGGGCGACGTTTGAGAAGGTCACGTCGTTTCTCAAGAAGACGTCGCCACAGCTCGTGCGAAACGTCCAGCTCTACAAGGATCGCGTCGCGCTGTTCGACCAGTACGACTTGCAGGCCACCATCGACGGCGCGCTGCGCCGCACCGTGGCTCTGCCAAGTGGCGGCTACCTGACCATAGACAAGACCGAAGCACTGACCGCAATCGACGTGAACACCGGCCGCTTCGTCGGCAAGAAGAACCTCGAGGAGACCATCCTCAAGACCAACCTCGAGGCCGCCGAGGAGGTCGTGCGCCAGCTTCGACTTCGCGACATCGGCGGAATCATCATCGTCGACTTCATCGACTTGGAGGAGTCTGCGAGCAAGGCCGCGCTGACCGACGCTCTCACCCGAGCACTGGAACGGGACCGCACCAAGACGCGGCTGAGCGAGATATCGCGCCTCGGGCTGGTCGAGATCACGCGAAAGAACGTGACCGACGGCCTGTACGGTGTGCTGACCGAGGCATGCCCCAACTGCGGGGGAGAGGGTCGGGTCGTCTCCCGCACCACGCGCCGGATTGCGGTGGAACGCCGCATGCGCGAGATCCTCCGCAACGGCAAGTCCAACGCGTACCTATTCGGCCTGGCTCCAGCGACCTTCGAGCTGGTCATGGCGCCGGGACTCAACGTGGCCGCAACGCTGCGTGCCGAGACAGGTAAGCAGGTCTCGATCGTGGCCGACGACGAGGCGGGGGCCACGGAAGTGCGCGTTCTCATCGAGGGCCGCACGGGTCTGTTGCGCCGAGCGTTCGAGTGATTGGCACTTAGTGGAAACGCCCGGCCCCGTGTTGAGGCATGATTTGCGTTGACGCTGCTCATGCACCCTGCTAACATTTCCCCTCGCGCATTGAATCGATCGAAAGGTTTTCGCATGTACGCAATCGTCGCCACCGGCGGCAAGCAGCTTAAGGTAGTGGCCGGTGACGTCGTCACCGTCGAGAAGCTCGACGCTGCAGCCGGCGAGAACGTCAAGTTTGATGTCATTTTCCTCGCTGATGAGGACAAGATCGTCGTCGACCCGACCGAGCTTGCCTCGGCCACGGTGAGCGGCGAGGTGCTCGAGCACTTCAAGGGCGAGAAGGCTATTATCTTCAAGTTCAAGAAGCGCAAGGGCTACAAGCGTCTGAAGGGTCACCGCCAGCAGTTGACCAAGGTCCGCATCACGGACGTGTCGGCAAAGGCCGCCCCCAAGAAGGCTGCTGCCAAGAAGAAGACCGAAGCGCCGGTTGAGGTTGCCGAGAAGGCCACCGAAGCTGCGGCGCAGGACTAAGGGCAGGGATCGTAGGCTATGGCACACAAAAAGGGTCTCGGCTCCACAAAGAACGGGCGCGATTCTCGCGCACAGCGACTGGGCGTCAAGCGCTTTGACGGCCAGGAAGTTCACGCTGGCACGATCATCGTTCGCCAGCACGGCACGCACTTCCATCCCGGTGAGAACGTTGGCCGCGGTGGCGACGACACGCTGTTCGCTCTCGTCGACGGTGTTGTCGACTTCACTCGTGGCCTGAAGCGCCGCGTTCACGTGCGACCGTTCGAGGCCTAAAGGCCCGCATTCGCCGCACAAGACATGTAGCGTCGCGAGCCCCCCGTTCTCATCGTAGAGCGGGGGGTTCGTTCGTATCAGCGCATCGACGCGTCAATCTGACCGCGTGGGCTACACTCGTGTCAGGCCGTTTGGTCGCACGTTGCGCGCCGGCCATATACAGAAACGAGCATCAAGGTGTTCATCGATGAGGTAAAGATTCACGTCAAGGCAGGTGACGGCGGCGCTGGATGCATGTCGTTTCGCCGAGAGGCCCATGTGCCCCGAGGCGGACCCGACGGCGGCGACGGTGGGCGCGGCGGTAATGTCGTGCTCGAGGCCGATCCCGCGATCTCGTCGCTCATGGAGTATCGGTTCAAGCACCACTTCAAGGCTGACAAGGGCGTGCACGGCAAGGGTCAGATTCGACATGGCGCCGGGGGCGACGAGCTGACACTCAAGGTGCCGCTCGGGACGATCTGCCGCGACGCCGAGACCGGGGCGATCTTGGGCGACCTGACGCTGCCTGGCCAGCGGCTGACCGTGGCCCACGGCGGCTACGGCGGGCGCGGCAACATCCACTTCGTCACGCCTACTCGGCGTGCGCCGGCCTTCGCCGAGCTCGGCGAGCCTGCCGAGGAGCGCTGGATCGAGCTTGAGATGAAGCTCATGGCCGACGCCGCTCTGGTGGGGATGCCCAGCGTGGGCAAGAGCTCGCTCATCGCGCGCATGAGCGCCGCACGCCCCAAGATCGCGGACTACCCCTTCACGACGCTGGTTCCGAACCTGGGCGTGGTCAAGGCAGGCGGGCGTTCATTTGTTGTGGCCGACATTCCGGGGCTGATCGAGGGTGCGAGCGAGGGCAGGGGTCTCGGCCACGAGTTCCTGCGCCACATCGAGCGCACTGCGCTTATCGTGCACATCGTCGACCTGACGGGCAGTTACGAAGAGCGCGACCCGCTCGAGGACTACGACATCATCAACGCCGAGCTGGCAGCGCACGCTCAAGAACTCGCCGATCGCCAGCGCATCGTGGTGGGCAACAAGGCAGACGTCGCCGGCACCGACGACGCCTCCGCTCGCTTGCGTGCGCGGGCAGAAGCCGATGGAGTGCCGTACTTCGAGGTCTCCGCAATCACGGGTGTAGGGCTCGATCCGATGATTCGTTCGGTAGCCGAGCGCGTCTTTGAGCTGAGAAGCGCCGCCGTACACCACGGTGCCGTCTACACGAGGGTCTGGACCCACGAGCCGCTCAACGACAAGGCCTACGAGGTCACCAACCTGGGCGGTCACGTCTTCGAGGTCACGGGACGCGGTGTCGAGCGCATGGTCATCATGACCGAGTGGAACAACGAGGAGGCCATCGCCTTCCTGCAGAAGCGGCTAGTCAAGGCCGGTGTCGAGAAGGCGCTCTCCGAGGCAGGCGCAATCGACGGCGATGAGATCCGTATCGGCGGCAAGGCCTTCGAGTTTGAGGGAGCGCTCGAGCGCGACCCGGAGGTCGCGTTCATCGAAGACCCGTTCGACGAGACAGATGAGGTTGGGGAAGTGTTCGAACCCGGAGGCCAGGCGTGACATCGCAGCAGCGCATCGTCATCAAGGTCGGCTCGTCCACTCTCACCGGTGAGGGAGGCGGCATCGACAGAGAGTTCGTCTCGACGCTCGTCGAGCAGATTGCCGATGTCGTGGGCGCGGGTGCCCAGGTGGTGCTCGTCTCCTCCGGAGCGATCGCCGCAGGCTTGGATCGGCTCGACTTGGCCGAGCGACCCACCGACATGCCAAGCCTGCAAGCCGCTGCGTCAGTTGGCCAGGTCGTGCTTGCCGAGACCTACCAGACGCTCTTCGCCTCCCACGGGATCACAGTCGGGCAGGTGCTGTTGACTCGGCACGACACGGGTCACAGAGAGTCCTTCCTGCACGCGCGCGACACGTTCGAGCGGCTGCTGTCGCTCGGTGCCGTGCCTGTCGTCAATGAGAACGACACCGTCGCGGTCGACGAGATTCGCTTTGGCGACAACGACTCGCTTGCGGCGCTCGTCGCCACGATGGTCAGCGCAAACCTCGTCCTGCTGCTGTCCGACATCGCCGGGCTCTACGACGCGGACCCGCGGGTCTCGGCAGAGGCGAAGCTGCTCGAGCACGTCGAGGAGCTGACGGACGACCTGGTCGCGGCCGCGGGCGGGAGTGGTAGCGACGTCGGAAGCGGCGGCATGGCCACCAAGCTCGACGCGGCGAATATGTTGATGAAGGCCGGCATCCCGATGGTGATCTGCGACGGGCGCCGCGCCGACGTCATCGCCGACGCGGTGGCCGGCCGACCCGTGGGCACTCTGTTTGCCGGTGGAGACGCAACGCTTTCCGCGCGCAAGCTCTGGATTGCTCTGGGCCGGAACCCCGCCGGCGAGATCGTTATCGATGACGGCGCCCGCGATGCGCTGGTCAAGCGCAACACCTCGCTGCTACCGGCGGGTGTGGTGGGCGTGAGCGGCCCGTTTGCCGCGGGCGATGCGGTAGTATTGAGGGACCGTAGCGGGACGATCGTGGCGCGGGGTCTGACCGAGCTCTCATCGGCGGACCTCGAGACGGTGAAGGGCTTGAAGTCCTCCCAGATCGCTGAGGTCTGCCCGGCTGTGGCCGGCAAAGAGGTCGTCCATCGAGACCATCTGGTGGTTCTGTAGGTACGGTTGGCGAGTCAGGCAGCATCGAGGCGAAACGAGGTCGGGTCCATGTCAGAGGTGCTGCGTCTCGCGCAGCGCGCCAAGGAAGCTTCCGGCGCGCTCGCAATCACGTCCACCGAGCAGCGTAATCGCGCCCTCGTGGCGATGGCCCATGCGCTGATCGTCAAGCAAGACGACGTTCTGGCCGCCAACGCGGCCGACATGGACGCCGCGCGTGCTCGCGGCACTGCGGCCGGTCTGCTCGATCGTCTCGAGCTGACGCCCGCTCGGGTCAGGGAGATGTCCGACGCGCTTGGTGCTTTGTCGCTGCTGCCCGACCCCATCGGCGAGGTCGTCGAAGGGCACACGCTGCCCAACGGCATAGAACTGACCAAGGTGCGCGTCCCGCTCGGCGTGGTTGCAATCATCTACGAGGCCAGGCCCAACGTCACGGCGGACGCCGCCGGGCTGTGCCTCAAGACCGGTAACGCGGTCATCCTCCGCGGCGGTTCGCTGGCCATCGAGAGCTGTCTGTCGCTGACGCGAGTACTCGCGCAGGCCGCCGAGAGCGCTGGCATGCCCATCGGCTGCGTGCAGTCGATCGAGTCGACCGACCACTCCGCCGCCGAGGAGCTGATGACGCTGCACGACTACATCGACGTGCTCATCCCACGCGGTGGTGCCGGGCTGATCAAGAGCGTCGTGGAGAACTCCAAGATCCCGGTCATCGAGACCGGCATCGGCAACTGTCACATCTACATCCACGAGTCGGCTGACTCCGAGATGGCCGAGCGAATCGTGATCAACGCCAAGTGCCAGCGCCCCAGCGTGTGCAACGCAGCAGAGTCGCTGCTGGTCGACGAGGCTGTCTATGAGACCGTGCTGCCGAGCATCCTGACGGCGCTCGAGTCGGCCGGCGTGACCGTGTTTGCTGACGACAAGACGCGCTCGTTGAGCGCCATCAGCCGCGTCGAAGCCGCCACGGAGGCCGATTGGGGTACCGAGTACCACGACCTGCGCATGTCGGTGAAGGTTGTCAGCGGCCTGAGCGAGGCGATCGAGCACATCAACACGTACGGCACCAAGCACTCAGAGGCGATCGTCGCAAGCGACTACTCGGCGGCCCGCCGCTTCCTGCACGAGATCGACGCCGCGGCGGTCTACGTCAACGCTTCGACGCGCTTCACTGACGGCGCCGAGTTCGGTCTGGGCGCCGAGATCGGCATCTCCACGCAGAAGCTCCATGCGCGTGGCCCCATGGGGCTTACAGCGCTCACCTCGACCAAGTATCTGCTCATGGGCAGCGGACAGATTCGCGAGTGAGGAGCGCCGTGCGTCTCGGCATCATGGGTGGCACGTTTGACCCCATCCACTTCGGTCACCTCGTGACCGCGGAAGAGGCGCTCGTCCAGTTCAATCTGGACCGTGTCCTGTTCATGCCGACCGGGCATCCCGCGCTCAAGAGCAAGCAGCGCGTGACACCCGCCGAGGACCGCTACCTGATGACGGTGCTGGCCACCGCCGCAAACCCCGACTTCGACGTCAGCCGCATGGAGGTCGATCGAACGGGGCTCACGTTCACGATCGACACGCTCCTCGCTCTTCGCGATGAGTATGGTCCCGGAACCGAGCTGTTCTTTATCACTGGCGCCGACGCCGTTTGGGAGATCGTGGGCTGGAAAGACGCCGAGAAGATCGCAGATCTGGCGACGTTCATCGCGGCGACTCGCCCGGGCTACGACCTGACGGCTGCCAGGAGTGCTCACGACGCTCAGGCCACGGGTTTCCGAATCGAGTACATCTCGGTGCCCGCGCTGGCGATCTCTTCGACCGATCTGCGCGAGCGTGTGGCGCAGCGCCGCGCGATTCGCTACCTGACGCCGGAGTCGGTCGTCGCCTACATCGAGAAGCGCGGCCTGTATGGCGAAGTCGGTCGGGCATGACGCCAGTCAGCTACGACGACGCCGTGTTGGCTGTTGAGGCTCGGCTCGGCCACAAGGCTGCAAAGCACTGCAAGCGAGTGGCTGCCACCGCGGCGCAGCTGGCTGGCGGGTACGGCGTCGACGTCGAAGCTGCTCGGCTCGCTGGGTTGCTGCACGACTGGGACCGCGAGACGCCGGCTGAGACGCTGCTGGCGACCGCTGGCAACGATGGGCTTGCGGTCAGCGACGCGGATGCCGCCAACCCGCACCTGCTGCACGCTCGAACCGGGGCGATTGCGGTGCGCGAAGCGTTCCCCAGCCTTCCCGCAGATGTCACGCAGGCCATCTCTCGGCACACTCTGGGCGCGCCCGGCATGACGCCGCTGGACATGATCGTCTACCTCGCGGACATGATCGAGCCGCACCGTGATTTCGAGGGTGTGGAGCGGCTGCGCGACGCGGTCGGCATTGTGTCGCTGCCCGAGCTTTTCGCGTTGGGCTACCAGCGCTCGGTCCGGTATCTGGTCGACGCTCGCAAGCGGATTCACCCCGACACAGTCGCTGTGTGGAATGCACTGGTGGCAGGTGACCCGTCGTGAGTGACGAGAATCAGCGCCGAGTGAAGCACCAGCCCCCGGAGGCGCCGACCGGATACCGTCAGACGCGACGGGCATCGAAGTCGCTGAAGAAGGCCAAGCGCGCCGAGAGGCAGCACGAGGTATCGACGGTGCTCGGGCGCGTGATGAAGACGACGCGCGACATCGGCTACTACCTGGCGCTTGGCGTCGGCGTGCTGCTCGTCGGTATGCTGGTGCTGCTGCTCGTGGCAAGCGCCATCAACAGCATCGCTCGCTGGACTGCGAAGCGTGACACCGGCGCCAATACGGCCCAGGCCGAGGCCGAGCGCCGCGCCCGGGAAAACCTGCTGGTGATAGGCGAGCAGGACGGCAAGGCGACCGGCTTTTTGGCAGTGCGCATCTCGGGCAACGACAAGCAGATCTACGGGATCGCCATTCCTGACGGCGCTTTCATCGAGGTTCCTGGCGCAGGGTTCACTCGCGTCGGCGACAGCTACACCATGGGAGCGAACGTCTCGCTTTCAGCGATTTCGAACTACCTGACGGTGCCATTCCGGTCCTACGTGGTGGTGCCTGCAGCGGTCTATCAGCAGGCGATGAAGAACCAGTCGGTGGCTCACGTGCTGGTCGCTAGTACGGCGAGCAACCTGACCACGGCGGCGCTGACGGGTCTGCAGTCCGACATAGACGCCGTTCCCAAGGCGAACACGGCCCTCGTGCCTCTGCCGGTGCAACCGGTGACGCTGGGAACCACCACCTATTTCGAGCCCCAGAAGGCTCAGGTCGCAGACTTGCTAACGAAGTGGTGGGGAGTCGACCCATCCAAGGTGGCCCAGGTCACCCGCATCATTCTCTACAACGGGGCGGGCACTCCCGGCATCGCAAGTGATGCTGCCCAGCAGCTCATCCGGGCGGGTCTGCGCGTGGTCGACACGAAGAACGCGGACAACTTCAACTACCCTGCAACGCTCATCGTCGTTCAGCACGGCACTCTTCAGCAGGGCAAGGACATCGCCAACGTTCTCGGCGTGGGGCAGGTAAGTAGCAAGCCTTCCGACCAAGACATCGCCGACGTGATCGTGATCATCGGCAAGGACTACAAGCCGCCCGCGGGCGGAACCACAGGAGGAACCAAGTGACCATGACGTCGAAAGAAATAGCACTGCTGGCGATCGAGGCCGCAAGTGACAAGAAGGCCGAGGACATCGCCGCACTCGACGTCAGTCAGCTGCTCGTCGTGACGGAGTACTTTGTGATCGCCACCGGGCGCACGAACATCCAAGTGCGCGCCATCGCCGACTGGGTTGAAGAGGTGCTGCGCGACAAGGGCGGAGAGAAGCCGATCGGTCGCGAGGGCGCTGGCGAGGACAAGTGGGTGCTGCTCGACTACGGCGACGTGGTCATCCACGTCTTCCAACCGGCCGAGCGCGAGTTCTACCGGTTGGAGAAGCTGTGGAGCGACGCTCCACGACTCGAAGCTTCGGGCGAGATGTCGCCGCCTGCTGGCGGCGTGAGCGAGCGACACGCAATCGACGCCGAGTCCTAGGCTCGTGGTGCGTTCGCTGCTTGATCGATTCGGCGTTCCAGCCGCACTCGTGCTCGTCGCGGTGGTTTGGGGGTGGGCGTTTCTCGCCGTCGCCGACGCGATCGCGCGCTATCCCATGTACGCGTTTTTGGCGTGGCGGTTCGCCCTGGCATCCGTCGCGTTTGTGGCGTTCTATCCCAAAGTCCTGAGGCGCATCAGCCGAGCAAGCCTGAAGATGGGGCTGCTGGCGGGTCTTGTGCTTTCGGCCGGGTACATCCTGCAGACCTGGGGCTTGGACGGCGCCACCAAGACGACGCCGGCGCGCGCGGCCTTCATCACGGGCCTCTACGTTGTCATCACACCGCTCCTGCAGGCTGTGCTTCTGCGCAAACGACCCCGCACGTCGACGGTGATTGGCGGCATCATCGCACTTGGCGGGCTCTGGCTCCTCTCGGGCATCGGTTCGAGCGGGGGAGGCTGGGTTCTCGGCGACACGCTTGTGGTGCTTTGCGCAGTCGCGTTCTCGGTGCACATCATCGTGTTGGGCTCTACTGGTGAGCATCACGACACGAGCGTACTGACGCTCGTTCAGCTCGTCACGGTGGCGGTTGTGTGCACGGCCATCTCGGCGGTCAAGGAGCACGCGCCGATTCCCACGGACCCGTCGGTGATCGCCGCGATTCTGCTGTGTGGCGTTCTGGCGTCTGCAGTGGCGTTCGCGGTGCAGACATGGGCGCAGCGAAGGCTTCCGCCCTCGCGGGTCGCGCTCATCCTGGTGACCGAGACGGCGTGGGGCGGCATCTTCGGATGGTCTGCCGCCGGCGTGTGGCCGGTGCGAGAGGTGGCGGGAGCAGCCGCGATGTTCGTCGGGCTCATCATCTCGGAGGCGCTGGCGGCCTTCGGGCCCAGCAGCGAGCGAGTGTCGTTCGAGCCGGCCGTGGAAGGCGCTGCGGCACCGGTAGTCGAGTCGAAGCTTGAACCCGAGGTCACAGGGGCCGAGCGGGCCTGAACCGGGCTTGACCCGGCGATTGCCGCTGGTATACTAGCGCTCGCGCCCTGTCGGGGTGCACCCAGATGTGGGGCCTTAGCTCAGCTGGGAGAGCGTCTGGCTGGCAGCCAGAAGGTCAGGGGTTCGATCCCCCTAGGCTCCACCATTTGTTCAATAGAGCTCCTTCGTCGTCCATTTCGAGGACATCGAAGGGGCTTTTCCACTGGTAGGACACTATATTGCCGTCTCGGACCATGAGGTTCGAACACACCATTGCGAGTATCTCGCGGCGAGAGTCGATATCGCCCTGGTCGAACCGTATGTGCGCAACCGATGCAGCACCGGCCAACTGCGCTACCAGCGACGTTGTGGATTCTGGCCGAGAATCCAGCGCGTGAAGAGCCAGTTCGAACGCTTGGCGCTCACTCTTCAACTTGGCGGCATTCTCCTTGTAGAGATCGTCGTCGAGCACTCCAGAGACCAGCTTTTCAGTGAGCACGGATAGTTTGCCGTTTGCAGCCGAGATGGCCCGAGAGAGCCGTGTGCGCTCGGAGTCGAGTTCACCGTCGAGCTCACGGTCGAGGGCTAGTGCGTCTTCCACCAGTGCGGCGAGTACCTCAGGGCCGATCGAAATGCGTACGAGGATGGCCGAGACCTGCTCGACGAGAGGCTCTTCGCGCATGAAGCCCCGCTGCTTGCAGACACGCTTCTTGTTCGTGCAGTGGTAGTAGGCGTGTCCCTTGTGATTCTCAGCGGTGATCTTGCAACCGCACTCATCGCAGAACATGAAGTCGCGCAGCAGAAAGACGTGCTTGTGACGCGTGTTGATCTTGTTCGGCTTGAAGGCGGCTTGGACCTTCTCGAAGAGCGCAGGGGAGACGAGAGGCGTCTGTGAACCCGTAAACGTCTCGCCGCCGTACCTCAGGACTCCCATGTAGAAGGGATTGCGCAGCAGCATGTTGAGCGTGTTAGAGCGCACCGGATTGCCCCGCAGAGTACGAAGTCCGGCCGCATTGAGCTCTTCAACCAAACGAGTCACCGAGACGAGGCCGGTAGCGTAGCGCTCGAATGCTTTGGTGATCATCGGCCCGCGAACAGGGTCAACGATGATGGAACGAGTGCCCTTGTCGTTGAGGTAGCCAAGCGGAGCCTTATGGGGCCAGCCGCCCTGCGCGACCTTCTCGTTCATGCCCTTGCGTACCTCCTCAGACAGGTTCCCGAGGTAGTACTTGGCGACGGAGAGCTGAACGTCGCGCAACAGTTCGCCTTGTGGAGTGTCCGGAACGTCACCGACTACGTAGCGGGCACGAGCCCCAATGACCTCCTCAAGCGCGATCTGGTCAGCGAAGTTGCGATAGAGGCGGTCGAGCTTATGCGCGACGACGACGCGAACGGCGGGGTGTTCGGACAGAAACGCGCACATCTTGGTGAACTGCGTTCGACCAGCAGCCCCTGCAGACTCCGCTTCGATGAACTCTTGGACGATGGACAGCCCCAAAGACTCCGAGAAGATGCGTATGGCCTTGAGTTGCGCCGGAATGGAGTAGCCCTCGTCTTGCTGTTCCTTAGTGCTTACGCGGGCGTAGACGACGCAATCGGGCATAGGCGCTCCTTGGCTAAGGTAGTCGAGTATCAGGCCCTCCCGAGAAGTGTTGCAGATACAAGACTAGAAGAGCGGGCGAGGGCGAGGACTCCAAGACACATCAAACCGCGCGAGGAGAAGAAGCGCAAGACTCCAAACGAGGGAGGACTCGACCCAAGTAGCAGACGAAGCGATCAACGCGTCTTTTGTGCTCAGGATGTACGGAGAGTGTGCCATGTTATAGGCGGGCACACTCCAAGACCCGTGAGTCCAGCGGGGGTGCCATGCCGGACCAAGGGGACTAGAACCTCGTGGACTAGCTACGCGGTCTGCGCGGTGCGAATGCGCTGGTCGATCTCAGAGGCCACCGACTCAATCTCGCGCCGGTCCATGGCCCGTAGCGACAGCTTGACCCGCTGCCCGCTCGCCATTGTCAGGTCAATCCTGCTATCCCCAACACGATCCGCGCGCAGGATAGCGCGCCAGGGCAGTATCAATCCTCTTCTGACCGGAGCGACGTTGAGCGCCATGGAGTCTCGGTTCATGACGATGTAGGGCGTCAGCGCCCCCCAAATCATTCGTGTCCCGGTGACAAGCGCGAGGGCGACCCAGATAGCAGTAAACATGAACTGCCCCATACGGAGGCTCAGGACGCCCATTAGCACAGCCGCGACCGCCTCGATTCCGAATATCCAGAGGAGTGTCTGGTTCCTGCTGACCGTGCGGTCCATCTTGTCCCCCTGCTGATCGCCTTTGAGCACTACCTTTCTATCGGTCTTCCAGACCGGGCGCTTGACCGCGCGTCACCCGAGATCGACATAACCCCACGCTACGCTCGGATGCAGATAGACTCCCCATGTTATAGGCGGGGGGAGTCTTCAAGACCGCGCCCTGACCACGGCGTCGCATCCGTCCAGATCGACCCGACCACCGCCGCGAAGGGCGCGCACTCGGGCTACGCCGAAGGGCCCGAGTGAGCCCGCGACCGTGGATGGCTCAGCGACGGACGCGCCACCGTGGACAGCACGCAACGATTCAGACGGAGAGCACGACCACGCGTCAGACACGGCCCGCGAGGGGCACGCCACGCCCAGCCGCTTCCGGGCGGCGCTTCGCGCCCTCCGGAAGCGGCAAGGACGACGGCGGTCAGACTCGACTCAACGTGTTGCGCATGAGCGGCGCTCCCGCGCTTGCATCAGGATAGCGCTCGCGGCGTCCGCTCGATGCGCTTGTTCGACCTCGCGAATTCAGATACTAAGTGCAACGCCCTCCCCCTGGAGCGGGGGTGAGGCAATCTGGGACACTCCCAGTTCCTCTCCTCCTCCAAGAACAGGGGAACCGATGCCGAAGTATCGCCAGATCACCTCACACGAAAGATACG
>JARLGT010000041.1 GCA_031292615.1 Coriobacteriia bacterium
ACTCCACGCCGGCGTAGAGGTCTTCGGTGTTCTCACGCACGATGACGATGTCGACATCGTCGTAGCGAGCGCCCGTGCCCGGGATGGTGAACGCGGGACGCAGGTTGGTGTAGAGGTCGAGCTCCTTGCGAAGCGCGACGTTCACGCTGCGAAAACCGGTGCCCACCGGCGTGGTGATCGGGCCCTTGATGGCGACCTTGTTCTTGCGAACCGAGTCGATGACGTGCTGGGGAAGCGGCGTACCGTACTTCTCCATCACATCGGAGCCCGCGTCGACGACCTCCCACTCGATGTCGACGCCCGTCGCGTCGACCACGCGCCGCATCGCGGTGGTGATCTCCGGGCCGATGCCGTCGCCCGGAATCAATGTCACGGTGTGCTGAGCCATGTGGATGGATCCTCCTTGATCAGGTGACGGCTCACAGCGGCCGTCATCGAGCCACGAGTGTAGTGCAACGCGCCAAGCCGCTCCAAGACCGTCACGCTCACGTCAGCATCAAGCGGCGGCGTCTGGTTGGACGTCGCCGCTTGAGTGTTCGGTTCGAGGTGCGAGCGGGCTACTCGGCAGCCGGAGCCGGCTTCTTCTTGCCGCGCTTCTTGGGTGCGGCCTGCACGATACTGGTCGCTCGGCGCTTGAGAAGTCCCTTGCCGTTCTCGGAGTCGAACAGCATGCGCTCGGCAGCCGCGATCTTCACGCTGTCCGAAGCGCCGCCAACCATCATCTTGTAGACGCCGTTGAGCATGGCAGGGAACTCAGGATCGCCGTGGTAGCAGCGGATCGCCTCGTCGATGAGCGGCCAGACACGCTCGGACCGGTGCGCCGTTGTGGTGGCGTAGGCGCAGAGCAGACGGAAGGCGGCGAGGCGAACGACGCCGGACTCCTCGTCGTGCAGCGCGGTCTCAGCGCCGCCCAGAGCCTTGTCGACTAGGCGCGCATCGACCGGAACGAGCATCTCAAACGTGCCGAGCACCTCCCAGCGAGTCTGCGACTCGGGACGGTGCAGGGCGTCGGCGAGCTGAGGCGCGTACTCCTTGAGCAGCACCGGCTTCTGCAGAGCGACGCTGTGCACGACGCTCGCTGCCGCCTGGCGGCTGCGACGGTCTTCGCCGGCCAGTGCGTCGACGACCGACGCCAAGAGCTTGGGGTCTGTCAGGGCCTTCTCGGCGGTCACGTTCTTGTCGGCGTCGGGAGAAAAGGTCGACGCGTTGTCAGTAGCCATAGGGTGAGCTCCGGGGGTAGTGGCGGCACGGACTTGGTCCCCGCGAGAGCGCCAAAGGACGGCGCGGGCGCCGTGGGATTATAGCAGAAGCTGCCCGGCGAGCGGAGATATCAATCGCGGCTCGGCGGCCCGAGCATCGAGACGGCAAGCCGAGCTACAGCGCCGTGACCTCGATGTCGACGTTGGACTCGTCGCCGGCGGCACTCAACGCCGCGATCCAGTCGGTCTCGTCCACGCTCGGCGGTACGGCCACGCGCGCCGTCATCGTGAACAGTGGCGTGCCGCTCACGGGTGCCTCGGCTGAGAAGGTCTCGGCGGACTCGATGTTGATGCCGAGGCGCGAGAGGCCGGCAGCAACCTCGTGCACGATGCCCTCGTGATCGGCGCCGGTCACGAGAACCTCGTACGGCAGCCAGCCAACGTGCTCCGCCGACTTGTCGGCGTCCGTCAGGCCGATCGTGACTTTGTAGCCCTGCGCCACCAGAGGTGCGAACGCGGCGTCGAGGTCGGCTCGGCGGTCGTCGGGAAGAGCCACGAGCATTAGGATTGCGAACTCGCCACCGAGGCGCGCCATGCGACTCGTACCCACGTTGCCGCCCAGCTCCAGAAGCGCGCGAGTGACCTCCTCGACGATGCCGATGCGGTCGGGCCCGGTGAGCGTGAAGACGACGTCAGTCCGCATGGTTCCCCCTCGAGGCGAGCTGCAGGTGCCCCTCAGTGTAGCGGAAGACCGCGTCGCTTTAGCCATCCCGGAACTCGATGGACGCGAGCGTGAGATGCAGCGCCTACGCCCGCGCACGCTCGCCGCACATCGCCGCAAGCGCCGTGACCGTGCGCCAGTTGCGCGAGGTCATCGGCGTATTGAGCACTCGGCCGATACCTGTCGCGAGCTTCGAGCGCCCCACTCCGTGGGGCAGCAGCAGGTAGACCGCGCCGTCGCCGAGCAGCGCCCTCTCCCCCTCATCGGCTGGAAGGGCCCGCGCGTCGAACTCCTCGGCGGTCAGCGGCTCGAGGAGGAATGCCGCATGCAGCCAACGCTCGTCGACCGAGGAGTCGGCGGCCAGGAACGGGTTGCTCGCCGCGATGCGCGCAAGTTCGTCGCACGCGAGCACGAGCGTGTCGACGGGGAAACCGAACTCGCGCTCGATGCACTGCGCGACAGCCAGCGCGTGCTGGGGAGCCGTACCGCTGTCTGCGGCGAAGACCACGTTGCCGCTTTGCAGATAGGTACGCACGTCGACGAAGCCGACGCGCTCGAGCGCGGCCCGCAGCGCGGCCATCTCGACCTTGCGCGAACCGCCGACGTTAACGCCGCGGAGCAGCGCGACGAAGCGCGTCACGCGTCAACCCCTCGCGCAAGTTCGGCGCCCCACGCACGCGCCCGATCTGTCTCGCCGGCCTTCAGCGGACCGTACCTGCCTGTCACGATGAACTTGGCCGGCTCGGCGATGCGGTGCAGGCCCTTGGCCTGGAGCATGGCGAGCATCTTCTTGGCGGCACTCCCAGGCGACCACCAGATGCGAGTCTCGAACGTGGCGCACGCGGCGTCGGTCGTACCGAGCGCCTCGAGCCACGAGCGGATCGAGGGGTGGTCGACGTCGGGCGGCGTCGGCCCAGCTCCCGGGTTGCTCGCGATGGACGCGCGCATGGCGTCGGTTGGCAGGTCGAAGCCGAGAAGCGGCGCACCGGTGACGAGCAGGTCGATGCCGTCGGCGCAGGCTGCGGTGGCCTCCGAGGTACTGACTGTGCGCGTGTCGGGCCCGATGCCCTCGGCGATCGCACGCGCGATCTGCGCGGTGTTGCCCCAAAGCGACTCGTACACGACGACGGCCTTCACGACGCTCACCCTCCTGTCGATCGAACTCAAGCTCCTCGTCCCGCTACTCGGACGCGCTCGCCGCGCCCAGGACCTGCGAGGACTGCTCGGCGAACGTCTTGGGGTCGACACCCGAGTTCTCGTAGGCGAAGTCGGCAAGCAGCCAGCCCACCAGCAACACGCGATGTTGGATGCGCCTGAGCCCCTCCAGGTCCTCGCTGTACCACTCTCCCTCGAAGCCCTCACCGATCCCCTGGGTCACAGGCTCGGAGTGCTTAAGGGCACCCTCCTTGCCGGACTCGAAGTTTTGGCGGTGCTGCATGTAGTCGCCCAGAAGTCGTTCCTTGTCGGCGATCTCGAAGAGCGGGCGCACGCGCAAGAGCGTGACGTTCGCCTTCGCGGCGCCGCCCACCTCAACGAACGTGAGCGTCGCGTCGTCCTCGCTCGGAGGTCCCGCCATCCATTCGCCGGGCAGGTCCAAGCTGAAGTTCGGTTCGCGGACCTTCGTCACTTCGGACACGAGCATCCCCCATCAAAGTCGGACTTGCCGAGGCGGTCGTCGGTCACGCCGAGCCGAACCGCGCGAGCGCACGAGCGTGCGCCTTGGCGGCCTCATCGGCGCGATTCTTGTGCGGCGCCGTAGTCACGAGCGAGTCGAGCAGCTCCCCCGAGACCGCAGCGACACCGGCCACGGCCTGTTCGAAGGCGGCCCGATTCGCCTCGGAGGGCCCGTAGAAGCCGCTGATCTTCCGCACGTACTGCAAAGCAGCGGCGCGAATCTCGTCCTCGGTCGCCGGCGGCTCGAAGTTGTAGAGCGTCTTGATATTGCGGCACATCGGCTTGTACCAATCTGCGTGGGTGCGCGCTCCTACTGGCCCGGCGTCAGCGAGATGATCTTGACCTGGAACTTCAGCGTCGAGTTAGGTGGAATCGCTGGCGGGGAGCCCTGCGCGCCATAACCCAGCGACGGCGGAATGGTCAGGATGCGCGTTCCGCCCAACTTCATCCCAACGAGTCCCTGGTCCCAGCCCTCAATGACCTGGCCGGCACCGATCGTGACCGGGAACGGAGTGCCACCGACGTTTGAGTCGAACTTGGCGCCGTTCGTGAGCCACCCGGTGTATTCGACAGTAACACTGTCGCCAGCCTTGGCGGCCGGGCCTTTGCCTATCTTCACGTCCTTGATTGTGACCTTCTCCACCGGCGCCGGCGCGGGTGCCGGAGCTGGGGTTGGAGCGGGCGCAGTAGAGGCAGCGGTGCTCTGCGTCTCGGCTGGCGCGGTGCTCTGCGACGCGCTCGGCGTCGAGCTTCCCGAGCAGGCGGTGCCGGTCAGCGCCACGGCGGCCAAGCCGACAGCTAGAGCGACGAGCGCGACCTGCGAGCGCCGTCCTGTTCGCTTCGAGTACGTGTCCTTGAGATCTCGCCTTGTCACGTGCGCCTCCAGAGTCGTTGTCAGTAAGCAGCGCGGTTGCCCGCGGTCGGTCAATCGTGCCATCAAATACCCGACGAGGGCTAGTGCAAGCCCTGAGCCACTCTCCCAGACCTGCCGCCGACTCCGTAGAAGCGACACACGGCAGGGTTGCCTACTCCCGCTCCCAGCGCGCGTGAGCTGCAGCATGCATCTGCCACAGCCGATCGGCCGCACGCCGGGTCTCACGCGCGGTCGCTAGCCCGGCCGACACGATCTCGAGCGAGCTGGCAACCAGCGCCTCGAAGGCTTCGCGATCGAGCACGTCTCGCTGGGGGAGCTCCTCGAAGATGAGTTCAGCCGAGCGCTCGTAGGGATTTGCATCGCCCGATCGGACGCCCACCAACGCCGGATCGAGCGCCGAGAGTACCGCCGAGATCGCCTCAGGACTCCACTCCTCGGCGAGCGCACCGCGAGGGCCGACTCCTGCGTTGCGCAGCCTCTGACGACGCCGTCCGACCACGACCGCCCACGTCATCAGCGTGAAGAACGCGAGCGAGCAGACGGCCTGGATCACCGCAACAACTCCCCTTCGGTCTGCCGAGGAGCGCCTGGGGCAAAGGCGAAGCGGCACTCGGGCGGCACAACCCACTTCCCGCTGCTCGCGCTCAGTCGAGTGAACCCGCTGCAGCAGAGTGGCTGGCGCCCGTCGTGCAGCGCGCACTGATCGTCTCGCGTGAGCGCGCGGCACTGCATGCGCACGACCAAGCGATCCGGCATCGCCGAGACAGCCTCGCGGGGTACCGTGATGCAGTCGTCGTCAACCTGCGCGCCGTGCAGTTCGAGGTAGCGCCGCACGTCCCACGTGATCGAAGCACGGACGCGAACCGTGTCATCCGCAAACTCCACGTCGCTGGCTGGCCCGACCGCGAAGGTGAAGTCCCGGCAGCACTCCGCGTGACAATGCTCAAGCCAGCCTCTGCAGTCGTCGCACTCGGCCGCAGCGGCCGCCAACTCTTGGTTGCTGATGTCCATGGCGACTCATCTCCCGGCGAGAACGTGATTCGCCAGCCTCCATCTCCCAGACAAGAAGCTTATCGCGTGAGGCGACCGCCGGGAAACGAAAGAGCCGGACAGCCCCGAAGGGCCATCCGGCTCAAATCGTTGACGCAAGTCAGACTAGAGAGCCATGACCTGCGTGGCCTGCTGCTTGCCATTCTGGCCAGTAGCTTCCGTGAAAGAGACGGCCTGACCCTCGTCGAGGCTCTTGAAGCCCTCGGACTTGATCTCGCTAAAGTGGACGAACAGGTCGTCGCCACCCTCGCGCTCGATGAAGCCGTAACCCTTGTCAGCGTTGAACCACTTGACTTTGCCTTCTGCCATTCTAAAAACCATCCTCTCGCCCCAACGGGGCAAAACAAAAACGACCCGACGGTACCCGCACGAATGCGGTGTGTCAGGTCGCAAGTCTGACGAGCCACTCGGCCCGCCTTTGGTCACTATAGCACGTTTGGAGCGACTACGGTCGGACGTTCTCCCGAAGGTGGTGCCGTCGCAGCTCCTCGGCGTAGTTGGACAGCCCGCGCTTCTCCAACTCATCGATAAAGATCGGCCACGGGGGGATGTTGGAGCTAAACGGCTCCGCGCACTCGCCGTTGTAGAGTCCGCCCCCGGGGCCGACCCACAAGCCGCCGCCTGGCCCAGTCGAGAGCGCTCCCCCAGGTCCGTCCGAAAGCCCACCACCAGGTCCCGTCGACATCCCGCCTCCGGGTTCAGTGGACAGGCCGCCGCCAGGGCCGGTCGACATGCCGCCACCCGGTCCGCAGTACAGTCCTCCGCCCGGGCCCTCGTACGCTCCTCCGCCTGGACCGGCGTACAGCCCGCCGCCAGGGCCGGTGTAGAGTCCACCGCCCGGACCATCGAACTTGTCTCGCGGCCACTTGTTGGGAGCCATGTCTCCTGCTCATGAAGCAACGTGCCATTCCGAGATAGCCGCTACCTCGATTCGACCCGATCACTCGCGCGCTACGCGGACAACCCTCCAGCGGTCCAACCGACCGCCGCCGCACCCAGTGTTCAGCCGATCGCCGCTCGGCCCAGTACTCCGATTCCCAGAATCGGTGCATGAGTCCCGGTGCGCCCGATTCTGACTGGCGTTGCCAATGGCAATTAGGCTCGCTCGGCAGCCTCGGCGGGGCCCCACGACTGCAACTCGATGATGTTGCCTTCGGGATCCGTGACGTAGCAGGTCGTGACGCGCGCGCCGGTCGCGGTAGTAAGCGTCACGACCTCGGCTACCGGTGCACCCCCGGCGGCGAGGACTTCTCGGCGGGCGTCTTGGACTGAGTCGACCTCGAAGGCAAGATGGCCAAGGCCGGGACGATTGACGGCCGGCACTGGGCCGTCGGCCAGCTGCGAGTAGGAGAAGACCTCCAGCGTAGGGCCGTCGGAGCCGCGCCCAGGAAGCCTCAGATGGCGACCGGCCAGCGACGCGCCGGCAACGCCGGTACCCGCCTCGAGCGTGGCTCCCGAGTAGTCGCGCTCGGGCGGAACGAACTCGCATCCAAACACCGTCTCGTAGAAGTTCGCCAGCGCGCGCCAGTCTCGGGCGATCACGTTGGTGTGCATGTAGCGCGCGCCCTGAATCATCTCGGCCCCCTACTTTCGCTGTAGTCGCAGCACCAAGAACGCTGCATCCGTCTGCGCGACTTTTCCGATAGTCTGCGCCTCGTCTGCCGGGCGATGCCAGCTGCTCGGCCCCATCGCCACCAAGTCGGCGACCGCTTCGGCCGAGAGCTCCATCGGGTAGCCGACCTCCGTGCGGCCGACCAGCTCGAACTCGTCGCCCAGCCGCTCGATCACGAGCTGCTCCTTGTTCTCCTGGATGCCGAGCAGCCCCAGCTGCTCTCGCAGACTCGCCAGATGCGACTCACCCGGAATCACGATCACCGCCGAGCCGCCGGGCTCCAGCACCCGCGCGAACTCCGTGGGGTTTCGAGGCGCGAACACGTCGAGGAGCACGCTTACCGAGCCGTCGTGAACGTAGAGGCGGCGGTTGATGTCGGCGACGAAGAACGTGAGCTTGGGGTAGCGCTTGGCCGCCAGCTTGACAGCCGGCTTGGACAGGTCACTGCCGAGCCAAACCACAGGCTCGCCCCCGTACGACGACAGCGCATCGGCGACGCCCCCGACGTAGTAGCCCTCGCCGCAGCCGACCTCGAGCACGCACGGCACGGGCGCGCGCGGCGCTCCGGCAACGAGACCGCTGCCCTCGGCGCGCTCCTGCAGCACGGCCCCGACCTGCGCCGACAGTTCGTCGCGCAGCGGACGGTAATGTCCCGCCTCCAGGAACCTGCGGCGAGCTTGCAACATGCCGATGACGTCGCCTTCCATGCCGCGCGAACGGTGCTGCGACGGCAGAAGGTTGACGTAGCCTTCGCGGGCGACGTCGAAGGAGTGGCCCTCCGAGCACGATACCGTCCGCTCGCCCCAGCTCAACCGCCTGTCGCAGACGGGACAGGCGAGCGGCCAGGCGTCTGCGCGGTTCTCGGCGGGTGTGGCTGAGGGGCTCGAGACGAGTTCTGGATCGCTGGCATCGTAGAGCCGTCCGGCGAGCATAGTGTCGCGTTCGCTCAATTGGGCTCCCCCTCCCTTGGTGTCATCTGCCCGCCTGGGTGGCGTGAGCAGCCCTCGTCCGCCGGGAGCTGAAGATGGCAACGCGATCGCCCACCAGCGCTTCATCCGGCTCGAGCCAAGACTCTCTGCCGACCACGTCAGTGCACGGACCCAGCGTGCAGACCCGGATA
Source organism: Coriobacteriia bacterium (assembly GCA_031292615.1). NCBI lineage: Bacteria > Bacillati > Actinomycetota > Coriobacteriia > Coriobacteriia bacterium. Next base: position 8,251 of record JARLGT010000041.1, read on the forward strand.
TCGCGAACCGCCGCTTCTCGGCGAAGCGAGTTCAGTACTGAGCGAAGGAT
>JARLGT010000042.1 GCA_031292615.1 Coriobacteriia bacterium
AAGGAAGCGGACGAGCGGATGTATGAGGAGAAGCGCCACCGCTAGCCGGGCGTAAGATGGCGACCTTTGGCGGCAAGGGCCGCTCCGCTGGCCAACCGACTGTCATACCCGCGCGGCTGAGGGTCGTTCGGGTCTCAATCCGGAGGTGGAACCGGCATTGAACCTTCTCCTTGTCGGGTCTGTCCCCCAGCAAGACCGTGCAGCAGCGCGCCTTTGCGCAGCAGCCGACACGGGGGCTCCAGCAGTGGTGCGTATATCACCGGACGCTAGATGTCCGCAAACGTGAAGCCATCGCGGAACAGCTCCATGCATGCCTCGGCCACTTCGGATGAGTACTTCGTCCCCGAGCCGGTCTCGATCTCGTCAAGCGCCGCGCCGACGCTCAGCTTCGCCCGATACGGCCGGTGCGACATCATCGCCTCCGCGACATCGGCGACCATGATGACCTTGGCCTGCGGAAGCAGGTCTTCTCCGTGAAGCCCACGTGGATAGCCTGAGCCATCGCACCGCTCGTGGTGTTGGTACACGATTTCGGCCAGCTGCCCCGGCATGTCGGACGCTTCGAGAATGTCGTAGCCCGCCTTGGCATGGCCCTGGATGAGGCCGAACTCCATGGGCAGGAGCGCGCCGGGTTTGCTCAATATCTCGGCAGGGATGCTCATCTTCCCGATGTCGTGCACGAGCGCGGCGTTGCGGATCTCGTCGATCTCTGCCTCGGGCATCCCCATCTGCTCTGCGATGGCCACCGAGAGCTCGGCTACCCGCCGCTGGTGCCCCGCCGTGTAGGGGTCGCGCATCTCAGTCACTCGGCCAACGACCTCGATGAGCGAGGAGAACGCCTTGGCAAGCCGCGTCTCGGCAGCCTTGCGTTCGGTGATGTCGCGTGTGACACCGTGCACTTCGACGAGGCCGGTTTCCTGGTTGACCACCAGAGAGGCCACGATCTCGGCCCACATGGGCGGAGCGTCCTTGCACACCAGCTCGGCCTGGATCACATACGGCTGCCCCTCGGGGACTGTCCCGGACAGGAAGTCCTCCATCGCCTTGGCGAGCGCCTCGTGGACGGCGGTACCACTTTGGGGAGTCAGCAACGCCTCCATCGGGTCGGCAAGAACCTCGGCGGGAGTGAAACCCATCTGTCGCTCTATGGATGGGCTCACGTAGGTGAACCTCGACGTCTGCGGATCCAAGATCCAGACCACGTCGCTCGCATTGTCGGCGATGGTCCGGTACCGGAGCTCGCTGCGGCGCAGATCCTCCTCGCCGCGCTTGCGCTCGGTGATGTCCTGCACGGCGGTGACCAGATAGGCCAAGGAACCGTCCTGGTTGCGGATCGCGGCCACGCTCACATCGGCCCAGACGGTTGCACGATCCTTGCGCAGGTAGCGCTTCTCAGTCCTATAGGTGTCATGCGACTCGTCGTACAACGGCTGGAGCGCGTCTACCGTCCTTTCAACATCGTCAGGGTGGGTGATGTCGGCGAAACTCATATGGGCGAAATCTTCTGGCGAGTAGCCGAGGATGTCGCACAGCGTCTGGTTCACCTTGAGCCATCGGCCCTCTGGCGTGACCTGCGCGATACCGATGGCCGCGTGGTCGAAGGTCGCTTGGTAGAGCTCCTGCTCACGGCGCAATTCCTGCTCGGCTCGCCCGCGGACCGACAAATCGCGCAGAATGCCCTCGAACCTGCCGTCAGACATCTTGCGCAGACTGATCTCACCGATGAATGCCGAGCCGTCTTTGCGCAAGTATCTCCGTTCGAAGATCAGCACGCCGCCCGGCTCGATCTGATCACCTTGAATGGGAAGGCGCGCCAGCTCCTCCTCAGACACGGTGTCGGACATAGCCATGGACAGCAGCTCCTCGCGGCTGTAGCCAAGCATGTCACACATTGCATCGTTTGCCTCGGAGAAGCGCTTGGTGCGCTCCGTAACGAAGATGCCGTCGGCGGCCTGGTCAACGAGCGTCTGGAGCCGCTCATTGCTTCTGCCAAGTGCGTCCTCGACGACCTTGCGTTCGGTCATGTCCTGACTGATCGAGAGCACGAACTTCTCGCCGTCGACCTCCACCCCGCTTGCGCACACGAGGGTCGGAAGCAACGTGCCATCTTTGTGCCGCCGCAACGACTCCATATTGCGAACCACATCGCCGGCCGCGACCGCGTCAAGGATCGCCTGCCTGTCGGCCAGGTCGACCCACACGCCCAGCTCGGATATCTGGTGCCCCAGGACCTCTTCTTTGGAGAATCCGAACATCTCGACAAAGCGCTCATTGACGTCGACGATGTGTCCGTCCAACGTCGCGATGGTCATCGCGTTTGGGGCCAGATTGAACATCGAGGAGAACTTCACCTCCGATGCCCGCAACGCGGCCTCTGCGGCCTTGCGATCAGAGATGTCCTCGACCGTGGCGATGAAGTAGACCGGAGCGCCCGCGTCGTCCTCGACCAGGGCAGCGCTCACGTTCGCCCACACGACTGAGCCGTTCTTGCGCAGATAGCGCTTCTCGATCCAGAGCGTGTGCAGTGGCGTCGACGTCAACTCGCCACGCAGTACTCGACTCTGTGCGATGTCGTCAGGATGGGTGATCGACTCCAAGGAGTGCCCGACAAGTTCCTTGCGCGAGTAGCCCAACATGTCGCACAGAGCATGATTGGCCCGGATGATGGTCGCATCTAAGTCCAGCTGCGCCATCCCGACGCCAGCTTCTTCGAAGTTGGCGCGGAAGGAGGCATCATCCATCTGCCTGAGCAGTAGCTCTCTCCCGGCCACGCCGTGCGGATCCGTCATCGGGTTCAAACCCCCGCTGTGCCCTGAAGGCCTCCGCCGCGCTCTAGAACGAAGGCTTCCCCACACATGCAAGTACGGGTGACTTTACTTTCATCGGCACATACTGCAACTCTCTGGAGCGGTGCAGAGGCTTCATCGTACCGCTCGGTAGATACTCCTCGCCAGATTGACACTTCTCGTGACGGGATAGACGACACTGCTTTCGCTCGATGAAGGCAAGCGCGCCGATCGCCGAGCCATTGTGCATCTCGACTGAATCGCGCCTCGGTCCGCGACCTCCGCTTCATGGCTCGATGAGGGGCTTCTGCGACGCGTCGTTTGCAATCGCGTTCGCAAGACGCCGCGCGAGGGCTGGCAGGACGCACAGAGTGAACTAGAGTCGCAGAAACGCGGCAAGTCACGGGTTCGAGCCGAGGAGTGGGTGCGAGTGTCCAAGGGGTGGCTAAGCGGTCTTTGTGCCCGTTGGCGGCGAGCCTTGGGCGATCTTCGCTCCCACTGGCACCTTGGGGGCGCCCCAAGCGACCTCAGTACCCGCTGTCGCATCCTGACGCCCGAAGGGCGGCGGGATGCTCACGCCAACGAGTTCATCCAGGCAGTGGATGTGATGCCGCTCTGACCGACATTCGTGCTCGCGCCGACTAGGGACGCTCGACCTCCGGCGCGCAGTCACGCCGCGCCGCGCCCGTGCGCACCTCGCCCCAGCCCCGGATACGCTGCTTCACGATCTCGTTCAGCACACGCCATCCATCCGCGAGCGGAACCAGGTGCGCATCCCCGCCGATACGCAGACGCTCGAAGCTAGCGACCTCGACGACGCGCAGTCCGATGACTGCTGCGCGAAGGTTCATCTCCGTCTCGATCTCGAAGCCCTCGCTGCGCAGGTCGAGGTGCTCGAGTTCCCTACGCCAGAAGCCGGTGAACCCGTAATTGAGATCCGTGTATCGGATGCCGAACAGAACCATCGCGAGCCACATCAGGCCCGTGTTGCCCACCATGCGAGTGAAGGTCATGTCGGCCGTACCACCGCCGGGGATGAACCGCGAGCCCTTGACGTAGTCGGCGCCGGACAGCAGCTGACCGACGAACGCAGGGATCTCGGCAGGATTGGTTGATCCGTCCGCGTCCATGGCCACGAGGATGTCGCCACCCGCGGCTTTGAAGCCCGCGCGAAGTGCGTCGCCCTTGCCGCAGCCCGGTTGCCGGATAACGATGAGGTCCGGGCGCTCAGCCAGCGCGACTTCGATGGTGCGGTCGCTGGAGTTCCCGTCAACGAGAATTACCTCGAACAGCCCGCCCGGAAGCCGGCGCAGCACGAGCGGCAGCGATTCTTCCTCGTCAAGCGCGGCGATGATCACGCTGACGCGCGGCCCATCGTTGGGATGCAGGACGCTCAGTGTCCGTGGCGGACGCGGCTTGGCCCGGCGCTCGATTGCGGGTGGATAGTATGCGGGGTCGCGTGCAACGTCTCGCATTGGTCAGTCCCTCTCGGTGTACGGCTCTCGATCCGATCGAAGCCTCCAGCCTGTTTGTCGGCACCCAGCGTGGCTCGCTGGAGTCGGAGTGTGAAAGACCGGACCGCGCGTTGCTACAGGCCGGTCTCACCGCTGATTCCTCGAACGGGCCCCGCTTGACGTCAGTCAACGCAGTTCTTCACGGACGCGCGGCCGGTCGTTAGTCTGCTCTCTGGACCCCGGCTTCGGTTCTCCTGCGGCGTCCAGACCCGCTAGCAGATCCACACGCAGAAGCCTTTCGTTCCTCCTAGAGCCTGCAGTAATGGCCCAGCCCGAGATCGATACACCCAAGGCCGGCCGTCAGACTGTGCCGTGCGTGAGCCGGTCTCATATCTGCAGCGATATGGTGGCGGCAGACAGAGACGGTCGATACATGGGCATCAGCGCATGCTCAGTAGTCACGGTTGAAGCGCGGGACGTGGTATCGAAGGCGCTTCTTCCAGAAATCGGAAAGCCCTCCACAGGCGCTTCCGCCGGCAGAGGGCTATTTCTTGCTGGTGGCCATCACGGATGGGTTCGTGGCCTTCTGAATGGCAAAAGCGTAGGACCCTCGCGCACACTAGGCTGAAGAACGGCTCCACTGCGGCTCTTGTCCGCTCTGTATAACCCTCAGGTCAATACGCAGTCCTGCCGACAATCGGGCTGAGTGACAAATGGCCGAAAGAACAACGGAGCAGGCGGCATGCAGAAGACCTGGGAGACGCGCATGGCCGAGGTCTGCGAGGAGCTTAAGACTCGCGGCGTCATCGCCTAGCCGTCATACGAGACCCACTCTTGCGTCTTGGTGACGGATGAGGAACACGAAGACCCGAGTGATGGTTCTGACTGGGAACGGGTGTTCGCCGCCCCGGAGGTGTTCCTTTCGGATGACGACCTTTGCGCGAATGGCTACAAAGAAATCGTTCTACGCAAGGTAACGGCCGCGCTTGGACACTTGCCGACCGTACGTAGCCGGCCGTTAGCAGGCTGAGCGGAGATGACGGGCCGTGGCGGGCGGGCTCGTGGCCACTCGGCGTGCGACCCGATGATGGGCGAGCGTGGCCAGTTGGACCGGATCCGCGGGTAGGCCAGAGGATCGGCGCCTGGCACTCCGTGGTCGCGCACCAGACCGACCCACGTGCGACCATCCCAGTGGCGTGACTCAGGCTTGCCGGTGGGGAACCGGCTACCTTGTCTCCGCAGGCAGCGGGTCGTTTCTCGCCGATGGCGCCAGCGGAAGCGCTTCGAACCGCCTACTCCTTGCGCGACCTTCGCCCCGCAGGCGGACGCCCTTCCGTCACCTGCATCCACGCATCCAGCAGAATCGCAGCGGCTTCTCGCTGTCCGGCCATCAGGACGTCGACGGCCCCATTCGTCTTGGTCTCACCGAGCGTCGCCGCCACTTCTTGTTCTGTCGCCGCGAGCACTTCTGCTGCCGCTCGATGCGATTCAAGAAGAGCACCTTTCTCGTCTTCCGACAAGACGTGCTCGGTCGCATCTTCCTGCCCCTGCTTGATAAGACTCTCAGCGCGCTTCTGTTGCTCAAGCAGTAGCGCCACGGCCTTAGCCTCGGCATCGCTCGCAACTCGCCTGGCCTCAGTGTTGGAGGCCGAGAGCACGTCGATGGCTCTCTGCCGGGCAGCGAAGAGTATCTCCCTCTCTTCGTCGCTCACGGGCTCCCCCTCTCGAAAGACGCGCGGCTTCCGCGAGAAGCATACTGCCCGAAGCCATCGAAGGGC
>JARLGT010000043.1 GCA_031292615.1 Coriobacteriia bacterium
CACCGGTGTGCACGGTGGTGTGGTCGGGCAGCGGCGAGTGGCAGGTTGCGCAGGTCGCGTTGCCGGCGACGATGGCGGCCATCACGGTCGGGTCGGTGCTGGCGTGGCAGGTGGCGCACGTCATGCCGCGACCGGTATGTTAGTTGGCGAGGTTGTCTATATGGCAGCCCGGTCCGGTGCAGCCGACCAGACCGGCGAGGCCACCGGTGTGCACGGTGGTGTGGTCGGGCAGCGGCGAGTGGCACGTCGCGCAGGTCGCGTTGCCGTTCTTGATGGCGTTGACGACAGTGGGGTTGGTACTCGCGTGGCACGTTGCACAGATGCCCCCGTGGGCATCGGCGAGGTTGTCGACGTGGCAGCCCGCGCCAGTGCAGCCGACCAGACCGGTAAGGCCGCCGGCATGGACCGCGTGATGGTCCGGAAGCGGAACGTGGCAGGTCGCGCAGTTCGCGCCGCCCGCCTTTATAGCCGCCTGAACCGTCGGATTACTGCTCGAGTGGCACGTCGCGCAGTTGCTTCCGTGGGCGTCAGCGAGGTTATCGACGTGACAGCCCGTGCCGGTGCAGCCGACAAGACCGGCAAGACCGCCGACATGAAGGGCGTGGTGGTCAGGTGGAGGGTTGTGGCAAGAAACACAGTCCGGACCCATCGCGTTGTCAGTGTCGTACTTCGTTCCGTGGCAAGCTGGGTCGTGGCAACTCTGGTTGGCGTAGTACGAGAGCGAAAAAGCCCAGACTCTGGTCGAGGTGTTGCCCGCGGCATCGCCTGCCGTGACCGCAACTGTGACTGTACCGTCTGCGCTGAGGGTGAAGCCCGTGACCGTGATCTTGCCACCGGCAAGCGTGGCGGTGCACGGGCTCCCGTTGACCTTCGCACTCGAGGTAACTACCCCGCCGTTGTCTGAGACGGGCACCGAAATCACTGGGGTGAGGGTGGTCACTCGGGAGCCTGCCGCAGGAGTCGGCGCTCCGAAGACAGGTGGTATCGAGAGAATGTACGTCCACGTGTCGGTGAACGTCGTCCCCATGACGTCCTTGACCGTGGTGACCACGGTGTGCGTGCCGTCGGCGACAGCCGCACCGGTCGGATAACACGTGAGGGCAGCCTGGTTCGCGTGTGGCGGATCGGTAACCCACGTCCATTGAACCTTGTACGCACCATTTGCGTCGGGCCCAGTCTCCGAATAGGCCCAGTGTCCGACCGAACTGGTGCTGAGGAAGGTCTTGAATGCGACGCCGTCGATCTTAGTCGTCGGCGAACTGGCGTTCATGGCGTACGTGCCGTAGACGGTTACCCCGACTTGGCTCTCTTGCCCGTGGATAGTGCCGAGCGGGTACTCGCTGACGAACGTCGCACCGAGCGCGAGCGCCGGAAGCGCTAGCGCTGCCACGATGGCCAAGGCTACAACGGCGCCTACCCCAACCCACCGCGTCCCACGTACACCCGATCCCTTCAGCATTGCCGACCGACCCCCTCGGAATGCAAAACCGAAACGCGTCCAGCGCGCAACGGGGCGCCCAATCGCGCCGACTTTCTTGGTGTATACCACATCACTATGTATCGCGAAGCCGCCGTCCCGCAAGAAAGCACGTCGCAAGAGCATCGCCATCGTGCTGAGCCTGGTCAGTCCGGCCCAGGTCCAGCGCTGCTCGCTGTGCAGCGTTGGGTCGTGCCGCCTAACGCCTACAAATAGGTGTAGAGCTTTCCGTAGGGCCTGTGGCTGACCGGCACCAGCTTGGTGAATGGAACCGAGAGTACCTCGTCCAGATCCAGGCCCATGTCCTCGCAGTACTCCTTGAGTACGGGAGTGAGCTCGGCCATGTCGGTTTCGTCGGCCGAGAACACTCCGACCTCCTTGCCGCACTGCCACGGTTCGACCTCACCGCGGATGTAGATCGTCCCGCCGTGCATCCCGGTGCCTAGGTATCCACCGACGAGGGGGCCTTCGAGCCGCGAATTCAGCCCGAGCAGCACGAGTAGGCCTCCTGCCATGTACTCGCCGAAGAAGTCGCGCGCCTTGCCGCCGCATACCATGATGGGCCGCAGGTCTTCGTAGGCCTTCATGTGGATGCCGACGCGATAGCCCACGTCACCCTTGATGAACACCTTGCCGCCGCGCATGCCGTAGCCAAGCACGTCGCCCGCCGAGCCATGCACGATCACCTTGCCGGAGTTCATCGTGTTGCCAACGCCGTCTTGGGCGTTGCCGAAAACCTCCAAGGTCGGGCCGTCCATGAACATCGCCATGTCCTGACCTGGCGTGCCGTGGACCTCGATGCGCAGGTCCCTGCCATGCAGACCGGTGCCGATGTAGCGCTGACCGTTGACGTAATTGAGCACGATCGTCTTGGCACCGTCCTCGAATGCCGCACGGATCGACGCGTTCATGTGCTTGTAGTAGACGCCCTTGCAGTCCAGCGTCACGGTGTCGCCGTCGCGGGTAGCGACGGGCGCAACTTGGATGTAGCCCTCGATCGGGCCCTTCGTTGTGGTCGTCATCGTCTCGTCCCTCCCCTTCTCTACAGACCCGCGGGCTTGACGCCCAGGATCTCGCAGGTCTGCTGATCGAGGCCCACCGCGCGAAGGCGCTCGCGACTGCCGCGAAGCGACTCGACCGCGTTGACGCCCAGTGCACCGAGAATCTCCTGCAACTCGTGACTCCACGCGTTGACTAGGTTGGTGAGCCGCTCGGCACCCCACTCGGGGTCTACTCGGCGGGTCAGCTCAGGCTTCTGCGTGGTCAAACCCCACGAGCAGCAGCCCGTGTGGCAGCCCTGGCACAGGTGGCAGCCCAGCGCCATGAGCGATGCCGAGCCAATCGCCACGACGTCGGCGCCCAGCGCGATCGCCTTGGCCGCATCAGCGGAGGAGCGAATCGAACCGGCCGCGATGATCGAGGCCTGGTTGCGGATGCCCTCGTCGCGCAAGCGCTGGTCGACAACTGCGATCGCAATCTCGAGAGGAATGCCTACGTGGTCGCGGATGATAGCGGGCGCGGCGCCCGTGCCACCCGAGAAGCCGTCGAGGTAGACGTAGTCCGCTCCCGCACGCACGATGCCCGATGCAATCGCGCCGACGTTGTGCACGGCCGCGATCTTCACGCCGACCGGCTTGTAGCCGGACGCCTCTTTGAGCGAGTAGATGAGCTGGCGCAGGTCCTCGATCGAGTAGATGTCGTGGTGCGGCGCTGGCGAGATGGCGTCCGACCCCTGCGGGATCATGCGCGTGGTCGAGACCTCCTTGTTGATCTTCTCGCCCGGAAGGTGCCCGCCGATGCCCGGCTTGGCGCCCTGACCGACCTTGATCTCGATGGCGGCACCGCGGTTCAGGTACTCCGGACTGACGCCGAAGCGGCCCGAGGCAACCTGCACGATGACGTTCTTGCCATACGGGTAAAGGTCGGCATGAAGTCCACCCTCACCCGTGTTCATCAGGATGCCGAGACGCTCGGCCGCCATGGCCAGCGATTTGTGGACGTTGAGCGACACCGAGCCGTAGCTCATCGGCGAGAAGATGATCGGGGTGTCCAGCTTGATGTTGTTGCTGACGCCGCCGCCATCTTTGAGCTTGTAGCCGCCCTTGCCGTTTGACTCGACGCCCACGCTGTCGGGCTTGCGGCCCAGGTACGTGCGCAGCTCCATCGGCTCGCGAAGCGGGTCGATGGAGGGGTTGGTGACTTGGCAAGCGTCCAGCACGAGATGATCGAAGATCTTCAGGTAGGGCTTGTCATTACCCATGCCGGTGAGCATGACGCCGCCGGACTCGGCTTGGCGCCACACGTTCTTGCGCAGCTCGGGCGACCAGTTAGCGTTGTCGCGCAGCGCGAGGTCGTTCTTCTTGATCTTGATGCAGTGCGCGGGACAGTACGTCACGCAGCGGTGGCACGCACGACACTTGCTGTCGTCTGGGAACGGGCGCTCGTTGAACGAGTACACGCCCCAGCCACACTGCTGCACGCACCGGCCGCACTTGTGACACTTGTCGTAGTCGATCTCGACCAGAAACTCTGGCTGAATGAGGCTCGTCGGCATCTGTTAGTTCACCTCAACAGGCTCGTGGTGGGCGGTGTGCACGCCGGTAACAGCGGTGCTGACCTCGTCGGCCGCGAGGTGAAGGTCTCCGTGGATCGGCCAAGGCATGCCTTTGACGCGGGCGATAACCGGCTCGCCGGCCTTGGGTGCCCAGACCTCATCGGGGGCGTCCAGAACTTCGCGCATCGCCGACTCTTCCGAGGCGACCATAAGCTTGGTCCCCTGCCGAGCAGCCACGAGTGGGCGCAGTTTGATGCGGTCGTTCATCGCGACCATGCCACCGTTAAAGCCCAGCACGATGGCGAACGGGCCGTTGAGCATCGCCGGTCCGTAGACGGCGCGCAGCGAGCGATACACCTCGGCCTCCTCTTCCGGCATGCGATCTATCTCGGTCCACAGCGGGCTGGCGAGCGCCTTGCACGCAAGCTCGAGCGGCAACTTGTGTCGGCGAAGAAGCAGGTCGAAGAGGTACGCGGCCACCTCGGTGTCGGTGCCCAGCGTGCATTTGTAGCCGAACTGCTCGAGATAGCGGCTGTTGATGCCGTAGCTCGAGATCTCGCCGTTGTGCACGATCGACCAGTCCAGCAGGGTGAACGGGTGCGCTCCACCCCACCAACCTGGCGTGTTGGTCGGGAACCGGTTGTGGCCGGTCCACGTGTGGCCGGCGTACTCCTCCAGCAGGTAGTAGTGGCCAATCTCCTCGGGGAAACCGACGCCCTTGAAAGCACCCATGTTCTTGCCACTCGAAGCGACGAAAGCGCCATCGACCTCAGAGTTGATGAGCATGACCGTGTGGACGATGTAGTCCTCAGCGCTCATCTCGGAGTTCTCGAGCTTGTGCGGATCGGGGTTGAGGAAGTAGCGCCAGAGTAGCGGCGCGTCCGAGATACCCTTGACGGGGCGGGTGGGCATCGGCTCGGCAAGGTCGACCACGAAGAACCGGTCGAAGACAGCCTCAGCCTCTTCCTTAGCCTTCGCGTCGTGATACATCATGTGGAAGCAGAAGTGGTCCGGGAACTCGGGGTAGATGCCGTAGCCGGCAAACCCACCGCCCAGGCCGTTTCCGCGGTCGCGCTGGACGGCCATCGCTTTGATGGCCTCAACGCCGCTCATCAGCTCGCCGGACTCGTCGCAGATGCCCATGAGGCCACAGCCACCGTGGATCTTGAACGACGCTTCCTCGGCGTAGCGCGGGCGCTCGCCCAAGCCCAGATCGAACAGCGATCCGGACGGCTTGCTCGTTGGCATGCGCTCCAACAGGGGTTCGAACGCCATCTCTACTCAGCTCCCTTGGACTCGTCGGTGTTGCTCATGATTCTCGACATCGCGTCGCCGCCGTCTTCCGGCAGCGGGTCGAGTCCGAGCTTCTTGCGCGCAGACTGCTTCGGCTTGCCGAGCGTGCCCGTCTCCATGAACATCTTGTAGCTCTGCGGTACGGACTCGGGACCGGCACCTTGCTCGATAGCGATCTCCTTGAGCTTGCGGAACGTCTCCGCCATGCCGATCTCGGAGTGGCACAGCTCGAGGCACGTGTAGCACTCGAGGCACTTCCACAGCTGGCCTTCGGCGATGACCTCATCGAGCTTGCCGTCCACCAGATCGCGGATGATGTCGTTGGGCTGGAACGTCGGATCGACCTTGCACACCGGGCAGTCGTCCTTGCACGCCCGGCAGCTGTCGCACTTGTTCAGCAGTGCGACGTCGAAGTTCAGCGCGAGCTTGGTCTTGTCGGCGCTACGCGCCTCCCACTTGTCGAGGAACGGCTGGACGCTAACGCGGTGCATGTCCATGCCGATCTCCTCGGGCGTGTGCCCGTAGGCAAGATCGATCAGCTCCGAGAGGTACAGGATCGGTACGTTGACGTTCTCGTTGGCGCGCTGCAGGGCCGCCTGGTTAAGGTCGAACTGCTGGAAGCAGCTCGGGCAGACCACCACGAGCGCGTCGACGTCGTTGTTCTGCAGGTCGTAGAGCTTGCGACGGCAGAACGCAAGCGAACTGTCGCGCTGGCCCACGCGGTCCAAAGCTCCACCGCAGCACTGCATCTTGGTCGGGTAGTCCACGACGCGAGCACCCAGCGCCGAGACGATCTCCTCGACCTTCTTGGGGTGTAGCGGGTCGTCCCAGCGCACGGCCGGCTGCGGGCGCAGCAGGTGGCAGCCGTAGTGCACTGCGATGCGCATGCCCCAGAAGTTCTTCTTGGCCTTGCTGGCGATTAGAGCCGCACCCATGGAGTCCGAGAGCCACTCGGCGAAGTGCATGACCTCGATGTCGCCCGAGTAGTGCAGGTCCTCCTTGGCGAGGCGCTCGTTGATCACGTCGGCCTGGCGCCAGTCGGTGCGCAAGTGGCTCTGGGCCTCCTTGAAGGTCGAGTAGCAGCCGTTGCAGGGCGTGACGACGTCCAGCCCGGCCTTCTCGATGATCGCCAAGTTGCGCGCCGCCGCAGTGTAAAACGCGTCAGGGTCGTTCGCCTTTACCAGCGTGCCCTCGGGACAGCACGTGTGGCCGGGCTGCTCGTGCACCTTGACACCGAGGTCATCGAACATGACCCGGGTCGCCTTCTCGATGAACGGGAAACGCGCGGGGATGGTGCACCCCCAGAAGACCGCGAACTCCTTGTTCATGCTTGTCGCCTTTCAGTTTCGCTTGATGTAGCCGCCGGAAACGAAAAAACCCGCCACAGCCCTGCGAACGGGCCGAGGCGAGCGTCGTTGCTCGTCGTCTTCGGTTTTCGGCACGTCGTTGTGCCGGTCGCGCGAGTATAGCACGCGCTTGGTGCCAGATGAAACATGCGCGAAACAGTCGGCCTGGGCCGCTTCCCCGTGTGCTGCCGCTATCGCCCTGCCGGCCAGAAAGCCGCCACGATCGCGATCAGCCCGAACGCCACAATGACCGCACCCGAAATACGGCTGACCGCCGATACCAGCCGCGAACCGGCCTTGGCGCGTGCAAGCGTCACACCGGTGGCAAGCACCAACCACCACGACAGCGAACCGCTCGCGATGCCGGCGGTCGCCACCGCGGCTGAGGCCATCCCCGGTTGGGCAACCAGACCCGCGCTGGCGAACACCGCGCCGAACGCCATGATCGTCATCGGGTTGGTCAGCGTCAGCCCCACCGCCGAGGCGTACGTGGCCGCGTGCTGGCCGACGCTCGCCGCTCCTGGCTGCTCGGCGAAGTCGCAGGCAGCGGGCTTGGCGAGAATCGAGCGAATGCCGAGGTAGACCAGCACGCCTCCGCCGACGAGGCGCAGCGGCGTTTGCCAAGCGACCAACACTGACGCGACGGCGGCCACGCCGAACGCCGCGAGCGCCGCGTAGATGCCGTCGGCGGTCGCGATGCCCAAGCCGGTCGTCATCCCGGCGCGCCAGCCGCGCTCGAGCGTGCGCTGGATGCAGAGCATGCCCATCGCCCCAACAGGCGCTGCGACGAACACGCCCAGAACGAAGGTACGTAGGTAGAGTGGAAGCAGAGGCGGCATCGGGCGCGGACTACTCGTCGGCTTCGCTGGCCAGCACGACTGCCTCCGCAATTTCGCGAAGCGTCTTTCGCCGGTCCATGGCGAGCCGTTGCAGCGCCTTGAACGCCTCGGGCTCGGTCCGGCCGCGCGCCATCAGGATGCCCTTGGCGCGATCGACGATCTTGCGTGTCTCGAGGCGCTCGGAAAGGTCGGCGACCTCGTCGGCCAAGGCGGTTGCCTCGGCGAACCGAGCGGCCGCGAGTGCCATCGCCGGCAAGATGTCGGTGCGAGAGAACGGCTTGACGACGTAGGCCATCGCACCAGCAGCGGCGGCCTGCTCCACGTAGGCGGCCTGCGAGAACGCGGTGACCATCACGACCGGGGCGATGCGCTCGTCGCCAAAGATCTGCGCCGCCTCGATGCCGCTGACCCGCGGCATGTTGATGTCCATGAACACCACGTCTGGCGCCAGCTTCCGCCCCAACTCGATGGCCTCGGCGCCGTCCCGCGCCTCCCCCACAACCTCGTGGCCTTCTTCTTCGAGCATCTCGCGAAGATCCATCCGGATGAGAGCTTCGTCCTCGGCAATCAGAACGCGCACTGTCTCACGCCTCCGTCGAGTCGAAATAGGTGGTCTCGCCAGTGTCGCCCAGAGGTACGCGCACCGTCACGGTGGCGCCTCGCCCACCAGAGAACGCCAGCGTGCCGAGCAGGTCGTCTTCCACGACCGTGCGCACGATCGCCAAGCCGAGATTTGCCGAGGTGGCCGGGTCGAAGCCGGGCGGCAGACCGACGCCGTCGTCGCGCACGGTGAGCACCAGCTCACCGGGGACACGGCGCATCGCGACCTCGACGTGCCCTTCCTCGCGGTCGGCAAGTCCGTGCTCGAGCGCGTTGTGAACGAGCTCGGCGAGCGCGAGAGCAAGCGAGGTGGCTGTGTGCGCGTCGACCGCACCGGTCTGGCCCTCGACGCTGACGGCGATGCGACTCGCGTCGCCCACCATCCCGCGGCGTACGAGGTCGACCACGGTGCGGGCGGCCTCGGCGAAGTCGACGTGCTCCTCGTCGGAGCCGGCCAACAAGTCGTGCACGACCGCCATCGATCCAACGCGCTCCGTGGCCTCGGCGAGTGCTCGGCGGGTCTCGAGCGAATCGCTTCGCCGCGCTTGGATGCGCAGCAGCGAGGCGATCGTCTGCAGGTTGTTCTTGACGCGATGGTGTACCTCGCGAATGGTCGCGTCCTTGACCTTGATCTCCTGCTCGCGGCGCCACGCCTCCGTCATGTCCTCGACCAGCACCAGAGCGCCTGCGGGAAGCCCGATCGAGCGGTAGCCCAACACGCGCTGCGCCACTTCGGTCTCAACAGCAATCGCCGAGCGAGTACCTAAGACCGGAGCCACCCCAAAGCCACCTCCCGGCAGCGCGGACGCCTGCATACCCACGAGCGCGCGCTCCACGCCTGCGAGCCGCATGATGTTGACCGCGTTAGGCGAGGCGTACGTAATCTGCCCGGTCGAGCTGACCCGCATCACGCCGTCGCCGGCCGTGCGAACGGTGGCGAACGGCTTGCCGTCGCGAGCATCGGTCAGCGGCGCCTCGCCGAGAAGGTCGAGCAGCTCCTCGGCGACGTCCATGAACGCCGCCTCCATCGCACCAGCAGAGTCAGCAACCTGCTCGGCGAGGTCGCGAACCACGACAGCGAAAGCGTGAGGCCGGCCGATCGGCCAGGCCGAAGTGCGATACGGGATGCCGCGAGCTACTCGGCGACGATTCCCCGTGACCGGCGAGCCACCTGCAAGCGCGGCGTACGCCTCCGGCTCCTCCTCCACGTGCAGCACGCGTCCGACGCGCGTCGAGCCAAAGGGCGCGACGGCGGTGTTCGGACGCGCGTCGTTGACGACCCTCAGCTCGCCGGATGCATCGGCCAGAGCCAAGGCGACATCGCCGTAACCCATGTCGGCTACGAGTTGCAGGTTTGCGACGACGTTGGCGAGGTGCTCGCGCGCGGCTTGCGGCAGCGCGTCGGCGGGGTCGGTAGTTGCCATGCGGCCAGTATACGCAGAGGGGAGGCCCCGGGCAGGTGGGACGCCCGTTCTGCTCACCCCCACGCGCTGTGACCACTCGCCCCGAGTCCCACGCTACCGCTATACTCGGCGATGCGCCCGCGCCCGGGTGGTGGAATGGCAGACACGGAGGTCTCAAAAACCTCTGAGGGAAACCTCGTGTGGGTTCGACTCCCACCCCGGGCACCATCCGCACTTCGCGGACTTCTCAGCGCGACTCCACGGCTCAGTACAGATGCGGATAACTGGCCAGCCGTTTCTTGTCGGCCGCCGAGAGCCCTTTCTTCCACGCGGCGAGCTCCGGAATCGGCCCGCCGAGCATGTACGGAGCCGAAACGGCCTTTCGGTACGCCGCCGCGCTCGCCTTGGAGCTCTGGATGCGCCAGTCCTGGATGCCGTGCTTGACGCCCTTTTCGTACGCATCGTAGTAGACGAACGCCCCGATCTCCGGGTGCTCGGTGGCGAGGTTGGCGTATGTCTGGGTGAGCCACGCCGGCTTGTCGCCACCCTGCTCGACGGCCGCACACTCGCCGATGAGAATCGGCTTGCCCAGCGACTTGAGGTAGAGCAGGGGCGAGATGAAGATGTCGTCGAACGACTTAAACGGCACGCCGGTGATGCTCTTGCCCCAGTTAAACCCGCTCGCCGAGACCCAATCGACGTACTTGTCGCCTGGGTAGTACGCGGCGGCGGTGTTCTCGACTGAGAACGGCTTGCTTACGTAGTTGACACTCCAGACCCACGTGACGTTGGTGGCGCCCTCTTGAGCAAAGACATCGTGGATGTGTCGCCATGCAGCGATATAGTCCTGCGGCTGGTTCCCATTCATCGTACCGGACCACGGATACCAGTTGCCGTTCATCTCGTGCATCGGACGCAACATGACGGGACCGCCAAGTGCCTTGATCGATCGCGCCCAGGAACGGATGAATGCATCCTTGCTGCCAGCGGCGATCCTGCTCAGGCGCCACTCGGGTGAGTCGGCTGGATCCTTGATGTTGTGTGGCTTGCTGCCTGGATCCCATGGCTCCCAACTGATCATCGGCACCGACCCGCGTGCGTAGACGGCTGCGACCATCGCCGGGTCGAACTTGTACGCGCCGTGGGTGCCCCACTGCTGGTACCACATGACGATTGCCGGCGGTTTCGGCGATACCGCCGAGTACGACGCCATGGCAGCGCGGTTGAACGGCCCCGGGGGCCGAAAGACGCCGATGTAGCAGCCCGAGGCCGGCGGAGCTATGGCGCCGGGACGCATCGGCTTGAGGGGGGCAGCGGGCGTCGCCGCCATGCTGGCTGCGGGCGTGGCGGTAGTGGTAGCCACGGGCGTGCCGGTGGCCGAGCCGGTTGTCGGCGAGTTGGCTGGTGGGGATGCCGGACTCGAGCAGGCGGCCAGCAGAAGCGCGGCAGACACGAGCGCCAGCGCAACACTCCTCGAGATCGTTCGCATTGGGGGCTCCGTCTTCTTGGCAGGAGGCACCGGCGCGCCTCTTGGTCGCGGATTATACCCGTGCGTCATCGGCGACTGCGCGATGATGCACCGCCATCCAAGGCGCTGGAGCTTCATCGGCCGCGACGCGCGCAGAACAGTCCGCAACGGCTGCGCGGAATCGTCCGCAGGACTCTTCCCGCGCTGCGTCGATCGACGCCCTACGTGACGACCAGCGTGACTCGGTCATCGAGCACCTCGAGCACGCCGGGCGCAAGCGTCAGGGCGCTCGTGTGCTGGCCGCGTGTGAGCCGCGCCGTGCATGCCTGAGTCTGCATGAGCAAGGGCCCATGATGCACGCAGATCCCCACCTCGCTGCCGGGATCGAAGTCGGCCTCTCGGCGACGGACGACTACCCGGTCGAGGCCCTCCTCGTGCAAGGCCACACCCTTCGCGGTGATGATGTCGAAGGTCAGCGCCACTGCGCTGCGCCTCCCGCGACCGGCGCGGGGATCTCGGCAGTAATCCCGGCGACAAGCGGTTGTGCCGCTGCCTCGCCCTCCCGGATCTGTGCCTCGCCCTTGGTGGTCGACGGCCGCACGTCGATGACCTCGGTCGCCCGGCCGATGACCTCGTCGATGGTGCTGGCCATGAAGAACGCCTGCTCGGGCACGCCGTCCATGTGTCCGGAGCAGATCTCCTCGAAGCCTTTGATGGTCTCGGAGAGTGGGACGTAGCAGCCGGGAATGCCGGTGTACTGCTCGGCGACGAAGAAGGGCTGCGAGAGGAACTTCTGGAGGCGACGGGCTCGCGCGACGACCGTCTTGTCCTCCTCCGAGAGCTCCTCCACGCCGAGGATGGCGATCAGGTCCTGAAGCGCACCGTAGCGCTGCAGGTAGCTCTTGGTTTCGCGGGCGACCTTGACGTGCCGAGCACCCACGAACGCAGGCTCGAGTATCTGCGAGCTGGACTGCAGCGGGTCGATAGCCGGGTAAAGGCCCATCTCGGCAACGCGCCTCGAGAGCACGACGGTAGCGTCAAGGTGGGAAAAGATCGCCGCCGGGCCTGGGTCGGCGAGGTCGTCGGCGGGAACGTAGACGGCCTGGACGCTCGTGATGGCACCGTCATCGGTCGAGACGATGCGCTCCTCGAGCGAGCCGACCTCTGTTGCGAGTGTCGGCTGGTAGCCCACCTCGGCGGGGATGCGGGCTCGCAGCAGCGAGACTTCGAGGCCGGCTTGGACGAAACGGTAGATGTTGTCGAAGAACAGCAGCACGTCGGCGTGCTCGGCGTCGCGGAAGTACTCGGCGGTCGTCAGCGCGCAATACGGGACTCGGAAGCGCGCACCCGGCGGCTCGTTCATCTGGCCGAAGTAGAGCACCGCGCGGTCCAGCACCTTGCTTCGCTGCATCTCGAGCCACAGGTCGTTGCCTTCTCGAGTGCGCTCCCCCACGCCTCCAAAGACGCTCACGCCCTGGTGAACGTGGCCGACGTTGCGGATGAGTTCCATGATGACGACGGTCTTGCCCACGCCCGCCCCACCGAACAGCGCGATCTTGCCTCCGCGAGGGAACGGTGTGAGCAGGTCGACCGCCTTCAGCCCCGTCTCGAACACCTCGGGAAACGTCTTGACGCGCGCGAACGGAACGGGCGGGCGCCTGATCGGCCAGTACTCCAACGCCGACACGGGTCCGAGCTCGTCGGTCGGCTCCCCAACGCAGTTCAGCATGCGGCCCTTCACACCTGGACCCACGGGCACGCTGATGGGCGCTTGCGTGTCGTAGACGCGCGTGCCGCGGGCAAGCCCGTCGGTGGTGCCGAGGGCGAGCGCCCGCACGACGCCCTCACCCAACAGCTCGACCGCCTCCAGCGGCAGCCCGCGTCGGCGGTCCGAGGCCCGCAGCAACGACCCGATCGCCGGCAGTTCGCCCCGGAAGCGCACGTCGACAACGGGTCCGAGCACCTGCGCGACTACCCCGTCGCACGCCTCGCGTTCGAGTGCCTCGACGTTGCGCTTCAGGGCGGCATCGACGATGTCGGCCGCAGTCAAATCGAGCTCGGCGATTCGGTCGTCACTCTTCATTCTCGGCTGCCTCTCCTCGGACACGCCCCGCCACCAGCACGCCGACAAGATCGGCGGTGATCGACTCGCGGCGCAGCCGGTTGTAGTGCACGCGAAGGTCGGCCAGAGCGCGGCCAGCGCGCTCGGAAGCTTCCTGCATCGTCACCATGCGCGCGGCCTGCTCGCTCGCGAACGCCTCCAGCAACACGTCCTCAGCCTGCAGTCGCACGAACGCCCGCAGCAACTCCTCGACACACGCCGCGCGGTCGGGCTGGTACTCCCATCCTCGTGGCGGCGTGCCGTCGTCCTCGGCGGGCATGACCGGCAGCAGTCGCACGACCACCGGCTCGCGCCGAACCGCCGAGAGGAACGCCGTGTAGCACGCCCACACCTCGTCGACTTCGCCGCCAAGGAAGTCGTCGGTGATCCGACCCAGCAGCCAGTCCACGTCAGCAGGCGCGACGCCTTCGCGCGTCCACGCTGTGGCCTCGGCGATTGGGAGCGTCGTGGCTCGGCGGATGTACGTCTCGGCGCGGTGGCCGCGCGTCACGGCAACCACCTCGATGCCGGAGGCGAGTTTGTGCAGCGCAAACGTCCGGGCCTCTCGGCCAACAGCGATGTTGTATCCGCCGCAAAGCCCCCTGTCGGCGCCGATCACAACCAGCTCGATGCGCTTGACCTCGGCCCGCTGCTCCATAAGTGGCGAAAGCGTCGTCGCGTCGGTGCCCTCTTGGCGAGCCGCACGCTGCTGCTCGGCGAGGATCTGCCGCAGACGCGCCGTGTAGATGCGCGCGCCGAGCGCTCGGGTGTGCGTCTGGGCGAGCTTGGCCGAGGCGACCGTGGCCAACGTCTGGCACACGTCCCCAATCCCGGCCACCGAGCTCATCCTCTTGCGGACATCGGCGAGTTTCTCCATCGCGTCACGCCACCTCGACCGGTGCCGGGGCCGCCGCCACGCGCCGCGTCGCCAGGAACTCGTCGAGCGCGGCGGCAAGCTGCGCCTCGATCTCGTCGTTGAGCCCCTCGCCATCTCCGAGCAGCGCCAGTACCTCAGGCTTGCGCTGTGTAGCCCAGCCGAGCAGCTCGCCTTCGACCTGGCCGACTTCGGCGACCTGGACGCCATCGAAGTAGCCGTGCACGACGGCGTAGAGTGCGAACACCTCCTGCTCGATGGGCATCGGCGTGTGCTGGTCTTGCTTCAGCAGCTCTCGAGCGCGCTCTCCACGCGTCAGCTGGCGTTGCGTGGCTTCGTCGACCTCGGCGCCGAACTTCACGAAGCGCGCCATCTCCTCGTACTGCGCCAGGTCGATGCGCAGCCGGCCGGCGACCTGCTTCATCATCCGAGCCTGCGCCGAGCCGCCCACGCGCGACACCGAAAGCCCTGGGTCCATCGAGGGTCGGCGCCCCTCATTGAACGCCACCGCGTCGAGCATGATCTGCCCGTCGCAGATCGAGATCACGTTGGTAGGGATGAACGCCGAGATATCGCCCGCAAGCGTCTCGATGATCGGCAACGCTGTCAGAGAGCCTCCCCCCAGCTCCTGAGACAGCCGAGCAGCCCGCTCGAGCAGCCGCGAGTGCACGTAGAACACGTCGCCCGGGTATGCCTCGCGGCCGACCGGACGATCGAGCAACGCCGACATCTCGCGGTACGTCACCGCGTGCTTGGTCAGGTCGTCGAAGACCACGAGCGCGTCGCCACCGCGGTCCATGAAGTACTCGCCCAACGACATGGCCGTGTAGGGCGCCAGGTAGCGTAGCGCCGGCATGTCGCCTGGCAGCGCCACGACCACGGCCGTGTACTCCAGCGCGCCGTACTCCTCAAGCGTCGCGACGACCTGCCGCACCGTCGAGGCCTTCTGCCCGATCGCGCAGTAGACGCAGGCAACGTCGCGCCCTTTCTGCGCCAGGATCGTGTCGACGGCCAGCGTGGTCTTGCCCAGCTTGCGGTCGCCGATGATCAGCTCGCGCTGTCCGCGCCCGATCGGCACGAGCGCGTCGATAACCTTCATTCCGGTGTGCAGGGGCCGAGACACCGGTTGGCGCCCCACCACGCCCGGGGCCATGCGCTCGACCGGCATCCACGCACTCGGAACCGGCGGGTCTCGGCCATCGATTGGCCGACACACGGCGTCGAGCACGCGCCCGAGCACGGCCTCTCCGGCCGGGACGCGCATCAGATGCCCGGTTCGGCGAACCGATCCCCCCTCGCGAACGTTCTCCTCGCTGCCGAGAAGCACACACCCCACGACGTTCTCTTTGAGCGAGAACGCAAGGCCAAGTGTGCCGTCCTCAAACTCCACGATCTCCTGACTGCCTACGTCACGAAGCCCACCGACCGCCACCACGCCATCGCCAATGCGCATGACCGTGCCCGTGTCGAGCAGCTGCTCCACCGAAGGCTCGGGTGACGACTGCGTCAGCACGGTGCGCAGGAAGTCGTACGCGTCGTCGACGTGCGGGAGCTCGCCTGCATCGAACTTGACCTGCATCGAGCGCTCCACGTCGGCAAGCCACATCACGCGCGGATCGAAGACCACTCGCCCGACGTCGCCCACGAGCAGCACCGCACCTGCGTCCATCGTCGGCGACACCTTCACGTCGAGTGCGATCTCTCGGCCCGCCGACTGGCAGACGAGGTCGCGTACGAGCTTCACGACGCTGTCGTCGAGGTGCGTGCGTGCTGCCAGCGTGACCCGCGAGCCCGGGAAGTCGGACAGCAGGTGTGCGAGCGCCACCCCATCTAGCGCGAAAGTGGGCGGCCGCACTGGGCTGCTGGGAGTGGGTGCGGACACCCTACTCGCCGCCTGCGACTGCGGGGCGCGCTCGGTCGGCTGAACGCCGCTGAGAGCGGTCGAGGTTGCCCGAGTCGCCTGCGGTAGCCACGCCAGCTGTTATTGCTTCCTCGATGCGGGAGCGCTGCTCGGCGACCGTGAGCTTCTCGTTCATGATCGAACGCGTCGCCTGCGAAACCAGCTCCACGAGCTGCTCGCGCAGGTCCGCCTGCATCTGTACGCGCTCGTTCTCAAGGGCAGCATTGGCGCGCTCGAGGATGCGTGCAGCCTCCGCGTCGGCGTCGAGACGTGCCTGTTCCTCGCTCGCCGTAGCGCTTGCCTTGGCTTCGGCCAGGAGCCGCTCAGCCTCCTCGGCGGCGGCCTGATCGCGTTGGCGTGCCTCTTCCATCGACTGGCCGAGCCGACCCTCAGCACTCAGAGCTTCCTCGAGGCGCTGGGCAACGTGGCTCTTTCGTTCCGAGAGCATGTTGGCGACGAAGCCGCGGCGCTTGCCAAAGCCGAACGCCACAACCCAGATGATCCCGACGAGCAAAAGGAACTGCACGACCTCGGCGACCATCGTCATGGGAGCGTCGGCGATCTCCTTGCCTATGGCGGACAGGATCTCAGTGAAGATCACGACGACTCACCCCAGTCCTCGCGCAATCAGTCGGTCGACCGCCGCGTCCACGGTCTCGGCGTCGTGCCCTCCCAGCATCCGGTCGCAGGCCAGCCCCACGCACTCCAGCGCCAGTGCGCGCAGCTTCTCGGCCTGCTCGGCGCGCGCTGCAGCGATCTTGGCGCGTTCGCTGTCCAAGAGCGCCGAGGCTTCTTGAGTGGCGGCGTCGACTCGCCCACGCCGATACTCCTCGGCGATCTGCTGTGTGCTTTCCCGCAGCTCCTCAGCCTGCGCGGCAGCCGCCGCGACGGTTGCTTCGGCGTTTGCTGCAGCCAACCTCGTGACTTCGTCTGCGCGATCGAGCGTGTCGTCGGCGACGTCGAACAACCGCTCTCGCTCCTCCATGACCGCCAGGTACGGATAGACGAAGAAGTGCCTCAGCGCGAAGTACGTGGCGATGAATATCACGATGATCGCCACGATCACGATCGGGTCGATCTGTGTCAGCGGGTTGAGATTGAGTTCGGCAGCGTTCACCGCCGCCCACCTCCTACGTGCTTTCTAGAGCTTCTGCGCGATGACGAGCGTGACGACCAGCGTGTAGATGCAGAGCGCCTCGATGAGTGCCATGCCGATGAGCATCGCCGTGAAGAGCTGCGGCGCGATCTCGGGTTGACGCGTCATACCTTCGATTGCGGACGTGGAAACGTAGCGCATCGCGTACGAGGCAAACGCAGCCCCGATCGCGATCGGAAGAACGGCTACCAGAGCGAGAAGGACGCTGTTCATGGTCTTAGGACCTCCCCTCGGCAGGTAGGCGGCCGATCGCGGTCGCCGGAGCGGGCGCCTCTTCGGTCGACTCGGCTGTCGCGGGCTCCTCGTCCGCAACGTGGATCGCATTAGCGAGGAAGCTCGCCGTAAGTAGCGTGAACACGAGCGCCTGCACGAAAGCCGGAATGAGTCCTAGCGCGTGCAGGATGATAGGGATGCCCCAGGGCACGACCACGAGTACGAGGGCGACGGTCATGTACTCGCCAGCGATGTTGCCGAAGAGTCGAAGCGACAGCGACATCACGTCGGTAATCTCGGACACCCACTGCAGCGGGTTGGGCCAGAACAGGTGCACCAGCGTCTTGCCCACTCCCTTCACGGTCGCCGAGATGATCAGCGTCCCGACGACCGCGCACAGCGCCAACGCAAGCGTCACGCTGAAGTGTGAGGTCGGCGGGCGGTTGAGTACCGGGATTGGCAGGATCGCAATCAGGTTCGACGCGATGATGAACAGGAAAGCCGTGGCCAGAAGCGAGGTCACCAGGCGCATGATCTGCTCGCGCTTCTCCCCATGGGCCATCTCGCGCGCCTTGCCCACGAAGAACTGCAGCACCCACTCGCCTACGTTCTGTCTCGCGCTCGGCTCGGTTGCCGAGAGCCCACCGTGCGCAAGCCACGCACCGGCGCCCACGAGTAAGAGCGAGACGAAGATGGAGTTGCCGATGACGACCAGTGACGGCGCAGTAAGTTGCAGCACGCCGATCACCCCCCCTCACGTGGGGTTCGCATCCCACGGCTGACTGCGATGGCGCTTCCCCCAAACGCGAGCGTCACGTCGAAGACCATCACTCCCGCAACCGCGCCCCAGAAGGCCGCCGTGTTGTGCGAGAGCATCGCGACGAGCAGTAGGCCCGCCTTGACGACCAAGCGACCCGCAAGCATCACGATGGGAGCGACCGGATCGATATGCCCGGAGTCCAAACCGTGGCGCGCGCGCCGCACACTCAGGGAAACGAGTACGACGTCGATCGCCACGGCGATCACACAGGCGACCGCGAACGCAGGGTCGCGGGTCAGCGCTGCTCCGGCCGCTGCCACGACGACACCAACGCCCAGCGCCCAGCGGGCTATCTCGTCAAGGAATCCCCACTCGAATCCAAACACCTGTGTGTGCGTCACCGCGCTCGCCTTCTTCCAGATGGCTAGAGCGTGTCGCGAAGTCGAATCATGTCTCGGACAGCGAGTCCGAGAGCGATGAACAGGCCGATGCCGATTCCGTAGGGCCAGGTGTTCAGCCAGCGGTCCACCAGCCAGCCCAAGAAAGCGCCGGCCAGGACGTAGGCAGGGATGAGAGACCACACGGCGATAACGCTCAGGAACTCGCGCGGGATGAGGTCTTTCTCGTGAGCGTGCCGAACAGTACTCCTTGGAGTGTGCTGCGCGCCGGTCTCCGGCATATTGGCCGCCCCCCAGATTGGCGGGGTCGTGCGGCTCTATCGCGCACAGTTCGAACGATCACCTTTGCGTACAACAGGGTCGTCGTGCCTCGCGGCAAGAACTACCACAATCATCCATGGAAGAGTATTCCCCATGGGCCGAACTCCCACCCGAGCCGCCGTGCTTCGACGCGCACGTGAATGGACGTCGTCACGAGAGGGGCGGAGTGTCTGGCTGCCGCGCGCGGCCAATCGCCGGATTGCCGCGCGCGGCTTGCGAGATAGTAGGCGCCGGCGTCCATACCCGCGCCCACTTGCAGGCATTTCTCGCGGTCGGCAACACACATGCCGAGCTGCGGATCTTCGTCAGACTCGACGCGTGATCATCTCGGTATTGCACAGTCCCCCACAGTTTCCTGCAGTGGCGGACAGACGCATCGGTGAACGGCGAGCGAGCTACTTGACCTTGACCGTCTTCCACGTCGAGTAACTGGCCGACTTGTGCCCGACATCGGAGAAGCGCGCACGAATCCGGTAGGTCGCCTTATTCGAGAGCTTGAACGTCGCCGTCGTCTTCGAAGAACCGCCCGAGAGGAACTGCGCGACGAACTGGCCCCTCACGCTACTGAACGGCTTGAACTTCTTGCCTTTCTTGCGCTCGATCATGAACCTGATCGGCGAACTCACGCTGTTGTACGCGGGATAGGTGCGTGCGCTGACCGAGAAGTTCTTCGAGTGACGAGCGCTGGCAGGCGCGCTCATGCTACCCACAGTGTAGGGCTGCGGAGCGGTCAGAGTCGTGGCGACGGAGTACGTGCCGGTAGCCTCGGTTGCGAACGCAATCGTGAAGGTGCCCGTCCGACACATCATGAAGCTCACGACGAGGGTATCGGTCGCAACCGGAGAGCCCGTCACCACGTACGGTTCGTTCGGATTCCCGTACGACCCAACGAAAAGAGCTGCGGGTTCGGCGGCTTTGGCCGTGATGCGGACGGTCTGCCCCGCAGTGGCCGCCAACGCGTAGTCGACCCATGTGTGGCCCATGGTGAAAGTCGCCTGCGCTGTAGCGGGGACGCTGAGCGGCAGCGCCTCTTGCGGACTGTCGCCCGGGTCCGCCAGGGCAAACGTCGCACCGAGGGCAAGCACGAACGCCAGTATGATCAGCGTCGCGCCGAGTATGCGCGGTCGTGAGCTGCGCTTAGTCATGACGACCTTCCTACTGCAAGACTGCTTCGCGTCTCGTCCTTTGTACGCGCCACAGCCGGGCGGCGCAAATCCGCGCGGCCGCTCCGCGTGCGCACCGGCTACTCGTGAGGTTCAGCAGAAGCAGCGGAGGCTACCTCGTCGGCGGCTTTGCCTGCCACCATGTAGAGCGGCGCCGCACCCAAGAATGCGACCGAGCTGATCGCCCAAGCGATGGGCAGACCGACCGATGTCGCAATCAGGCCGAGGATCGGCTGACCGACCGATCCTCCCGCGTCACCGAAGAGCGAGTCGAGTGACAGTACCGTGGCCCGCTGCGCGGAAGGTATGTGCTCGTTAATGAAGCCCGACCTCACCGGGCCCAACAGACCGAACATCAGGCTCCAGGCGAACCACAAGCCGATGGCGATTGCGGCTGGAAGCACGCCCGGCGGCAACTTCAAGAGCCCAACCGCAGCGATACCGAACACGCCGAGGGCGCTAATCGCCGAGCCAAGCGCCAGCACGCGAGCCGGACTGCGCCGCTGCGCGCCCGAGCGCATGACGGTCCCCACAAGTCCAGCGCCGGCGATCGTGATCAGCGCCGCAACGGACTGCACGACCCCGAGCAGCCAGATCGCGTTGGGATCGCCCAAGAGCTGCAGGATGAACGGCTGCCACGAGTAGAAGACGAACATACCCCCCACGCCGGTGACCGCCGAGACGAACATCAGGGGACGGACGACCGGGCTACGCCAACCGTACTTCGTGCCGGAGCGGAGAACCTTCGCTGCCTCCTCGCCGAACGTCGAGAAGTGAAGCGGCCTAGGCACGAAGCCGTAGTCGTGAACCAAGAGCAGAACGAGGATGAAGGCCAGGATCAGAACGCCTGCGCGCACCAGGTACGGAATCATGAGGTTGAGTTGGCCGAGCAGCCCGCCGGCCAACGCGCCAACGATCAGCGCGGCACCGCTTGCCTGCTGCAAGCGGGCAAAGACGACGTCCTTGGGCCCCTCCCAGCCGGTGGCATCCAGCGCGTCGACCATCCACGCGTCGACGGCCCCCGTCTGGAACGTGAACCCCACTCCCAGCAGCACGCTGCCGACAGTAAAGCCCCAGAATCCCCAGCCTAGCTGCGGTGTCACGACGTAGAGAACTGTCGAGATGCTGATAATCGCGATGGCCAACAGGAACGACGTTCGACGCCCGATTGTATCGGCGATCACGCCTGTGGGGACCTCGCACAGCGCCTGAGAGATCAAGAATGCCGTGTTGACGAGCATGACCTGGAACAGAGTCAGATGTCCGAGGTTGATCAGGAAGATCGTGTTGATCGCCCAGATCATGGACGCAGCCAGTGTGAATAGCGCGCCCGTCGAGACGTAGGCGAAGATCACTCGGCGAGACGTGTAAGGTCGATTGGGAGTCATGGAATAGGTGATTCCCACCACCGGCCTGTGCGAACCCGCGCATGGGCATCAGCTGCGGCGCGAGGCCTGCTAGCTGGTGTGATGTCACCTTTGACCGATGGCGCGCGGCGAATGTCGGCCATTTTGCGAGGAACCGGCGGGCCGATGTGGAACACTCGGATGAAGGGTTTCGCGGGCCGGACACTCCGGACGTCGATAGTCCCCACGGAGGTGTCTGTGTCGCTCGAGAACGCGCCCGCACTCGACCCCGAGTTGGTCGACCTGATCACTCGCATGCCCAAGGTCGAGCTGCACGTCCACTTGGAGGGCACGCTCGAGCCCGAACTCGCCATCCGCCTCTCCGAGAAGAACGGGGTCCCCCTACCCTACGCATCGGTCGATGCGATGCGCGCTGCGTACGACTTTGGCGACCTGCAGTCGTTCCTCGAGGTCTACTACGCGGCTTGCGCCGTTCTAGTCAAGCGTGAGGACTTCCGCGACCTGACGCTTGCCTATCTGCGCCGCGCCCACGCCGAGAACGTGCGTCACGTCGAGTGTTGCTTCGACCCGCAGTCGCACACGAGCCGCGGTATCCCCTTCGACGTCGTGATCGGCGGCATCCTCGACGGGCTGAAGGCCGGCCAGCGCGAACTCGGCATCACGAGCGGCCTGATCCTGAGCTTTTTGCGCCACTTGCCTGCCGAGAGCGCTTCGGCGACGCTCGCCGCTGCCGAACCGTGGTTGGGCGATCTAGTCGCCGTTGGACTCGACTCCACTGAGCTGGGCAACCCGCCCGAGCGCTTCGCCGAGGTCTTCGCTCGTGCCAGCGCGCTGGGCCTACGCGGAGTCGCGCACGCCGGCGAGGAGGGCGATGCGTCGTTCGTCGCTCGCACGTTGGACTCGTTGCACGTCTCCCGGGTCGACCACGGTGTACGTGCTGCCGAGGACCCCGCGGTCATGCGGCGCCTCGCCGAGGAAGACGTGACGCTGACGGTGTGCCCCAACAGCAACGTGCGGCTGCGCGTCTACTCGGACCTCTCGCGCGTGCCCGTGCGCACGCTGCTGGACGCCGGCGTGGCGGTGACGGTGAACTCTGACGACCCAGCCTACTTCGGCGGCTACATCACCGAGAACTTCATGAACATCTCGGCAGCACTAGCACTGACGCCTGACGATCTGTATCAGCTCAGCGTCTACGCGATCGGCGGCTCGTTTGCCGACACGCACCGCAAGCTCGAGCTGATGGACGAGCTGGAAAGCGTCTTCGACGGCGCCTAGCCAGTTGGCCCTCGGGCGCTCCCGCCGCGTCAACTGGCGCGTCCACCCTGGTACGAACACCTGTTCGCTTTCGTGCTCCCAGCGTGATACGCTTTGCATGTCCCGCATCGAACAGGAGTTCGCCCTATGGCCGCGAAGGATCCCCTCCCTGCTTCCGACTCCCCTTACGCAATCGTGCTCGCGCCGACGGCCGATGACGCCGACCTCGCGCTTGCCGACGCGCTCCTCGCCGACCTCAACCCCGAGCAGCGCGCGGCGGCCGCTCATGGCGATGGCGCGCTGCTCATCGTCGCGGGCGCCGGCACGGGCAAGACCACCACGCTCGCGCATCGCGTCGCACACCTGATCGCGCAGGGCGCCGACCCTGGGCGCATCCTGCTGCTCACGTTCACGCGGCGGGCGGCTAGCGAGATGGTTCGCCGAGTCGATGCTCTGTTGCGCGGCTCGGCCGAGAACGGCGGTCCCGAGATGAGCGGCGCCCGCGTCTGGGGCGGCACCTTCCACGCAGTGGCGTCTCGGCTGCTGAGGATCCACTCGCGGGACTTGGGGATGGAACCCGACTTCACGATCATGGATCGCGGCGACTCCGAGGACCTGATGCACCTGTGCCGCACCGAGCTGGGTCTTGGCCGAGGCAGCGCTCGTTTCCCGCAGAAGTCGACGTGTCTCGACATCTACTCGCGCTGTGTCAACGCCCAGCTACCGCTGACCGAGGTACTGAAGGTCGCGTTCCCGTGGTGCCGCGCCGCAGAAGCCGAACTGGCGCAGCTCTTCGCGCTCTACACCGACAAGAAGGAGGAGCAGCAGGTCTTGGACTACGACGACCTGCTCCTCTTCTGGCACGGCCTTTTGGGCGACCCAGTAGCCGGCGATCGCGTCCGCGAACGCTTCGACCACGTGCTGGTCGACGAGTACCAGGACACCAACGTGCTGCAGGCCGAGATCGTCTCGCTGCTGCGCCCGGATGGTACCGGCATCACGTGCGTGGGCGACGACGCGCAGGCGATCTACAGCTTCCGAGCCGCCACGGTGCGCAACATCCTCGACTTTGAGGAGCGATTCCCCAACGCCGAAATCGCCACGCTTACGCGCAACTACCGCTCGACTGCGCCGATACTGACCGCCACCAACGCGATCATCGCCGAGGCCTCCGAGCGCCGTGACAAGGAGCTCTGGACCGCGCGCGAAGGTGGCGGCCGTCCGATATTGACGACCTGCCGAGACGAGGCCGAGCAGACCGACTGGCTGTGCGACCGCATCCTCGACCATCGCGAGCAAGGCACGCTCCTCAAGCACCAGTGCGTCCTGTTCCGCGCCCAGCACCATTCGATGGCGCTGGAGATGGAGCTATCGCGGCGCCACATCCCGTTCAAGAAGTACGGCGGCCTGCGCTTCGTCGAGATGGCGCACGTCAAAGACCTCGTGAGCTTCCTTCGCCTCGCCGAGAACCCCAAAGACGCGATGGCCGGACTGCGCGTGCTCGGCCTGGTGCCCGGCATCGGCCCCAAGACCGCGACCAACCTCATGCGCGCACTCACCGAGAGCGGCGGCGACTTCGAAGCATGGGTGGGCGCCGAGGTTTCGGAGCCCGGGCGCGCGACGTGGCCCGACGTCGTTGCTGTCCTGCGCGGACTCGCGAGCGCCGGCCCCGGCAACGTTCCAGCGCAGGTGCATGCGGTGCGCACGGTCTACGCGCCGCTGCTCGAGCGCCGCTACGACAACGTTGCGGCTCGGATGCGCGATATCGAGCAGATTGAGAACATCTCGGCGGCTGCATCCGACCGCTCGCACTTCCTCGCCGAGCTCGTGCTCGACCCGCCCGCCTACACGCAAGACTTCGCAGGCCCGCCCGTCCTCGACGAAGACTACCTCGTGCTCTCGACGATGCACTCGGCCAAGGGACTTGAGTTCGACTCGGTGTACGTGATCCATGCCGCCGACGGCAACATCCCTAGCGACATGGCGACCGGATCGCCTGAGGAGGTCGAGGAGGAGAGGCGCCTATTCTACGTAGCGTGCACGCGGGCCAAGAACCACCTCTACGTCACGCATCCGTTGCGCTACTACACACAGCCATACGGGCGCAGTGACAATCACGGCTACGCGCAGCGTTCGCGATTCCTCTCCGAGAACGTCATGCCGCACTTCGTCGAGACCCTTGCCAGCCCCGAGCCGCCGCACGACGACGACACACCGCTCCAACGCGCGACTACCGCAAAGATCAGGGGCAGCGTGCGCAGCCTCTGGAGCTAGGCGGGCGTCGCGTCGCGCCTGGGCGCAGGGCGAGGTGGGCTACTGGCTCGAGAAACTCCACTGGAACGGGTCGACTCGGCGATTCGGCTTGGACTTCGTGGCGCCGACCCAAGAAGTGTCGGTCGTAGTAGAGACGCCCTTTGCCACGCCCTCGGTGAGCTTCTGGCCGGCTGCCTCGTAGCGCGCGGTCGCATCCGCGTCGTAGAGGGATTGAAACTCGTTCTTGCCTCCCGCACGCGTGATGGTCATCGTCCAGTCGATCCGCATCTTGCCTTTGTAGGCAAGCGGGTCTGTGGCCGACCGGGACAGCTCAAGCGTGTAGACGTACTTCGCGGCAGTGCTCGTGGCGCCAGCGACCTGCGGAGTGAACGTCACGGTCCTGCTTGCGCGAAGGGATCTGCCCTTGCGGAACAAGGGAGTGCTGCCCAAGACACCCATCGGGTCCTGCCTGGCCGAACCCGACCTTACAACCCAGGCCACCTTGATCGCGCCCAGTATCTCGGGAGCGGGTTTGCCCGCAGCCGAGCGGCTCGGTTTCGGAGAGACGGTGGGCGTCGCCGAGGCTGTGGGCCGCGCGGGTGTCGAGCCCGTGGATTGCGGCCGGAGGCTACATGCCGCAACGAGGCCCATTGCGCACGACAGGGCGACGAGCGCCAGCGCGACCCGCCTGCCTCTACCGGCGATAGTCACTTCAGGGCTCCTCCTCAGCACTTCGGGTGCACTCCTTCGGCGCACTACCAGTCGCCTTCGCACAGAACCTGCGACCGCATGACTAATATTGCGCTATCCACTGTAGATGCTACCAGCGCGAAGCCCACCCCGGCGCTTAGCGCGTAGGCCTTCGTCAGCCATAGCCGCCCGGC
>JARLGT010000044.1 GCA_031292615.1 Coriobacteriia bacterium
CCATCACGGCGCTCGTCTTTCGCTTCACGCGGAGCTTCGTCGGCGCCACCATCGCTGGGATGGCGTCGTTCGTCGTGTTGCAGCACGCGCTGCCGCTCGTGATGCGCTAGGCGCCTTCACGTCTGAGTAGTCGTGCGCTAGACTGAACGACCACGTTTCGGCTACCGGGACGCACGCCCACGGTAGCGCCGCCGCACCGCCGAGAAGGAGCCTGGAAGATGGCCAGAGTCCGCCCGTTCGCCGCGTACCGCTACGCCGAATCCGAGCGCGACATCTCCTCCCTCACCGCTCCCCCCTACGACGTGATCTCGCCCGAGCAGCGCGCCGAGCTACTCGCGGGCAACGACCACAACGTCGTCGCACTCGAGCTCCCCGACGGGCCGCTGGACCCCACCGCGCCGGGCAACCGCTACGCGACCGGTGCCGCGACTTGGAACGCTTGGCGCGAGCAGGGCGTGCTCGTCCAAGACGCCGCCCCCGCCATCTACGTACTCGAGCAGCTCACGCCGCACGCAGGCGTGCTCGTTCGCCGGCGCGCGTTCATCGTCGAGGTCGGCCTTGAGCCGTTCTCGGCGGGTGTCGTCCTGCCGCACGAGCGCACCCTGCCTAAGGCGCTGGGTGATCGCTTCGAGCTGATTCGCTCGACGCGAGCAAACTTGAGCCAGGTTCTCGGCCTGTTCGACGACCCCGACGGCGCCACCGATGCGCTGTTCGTCGCTATCGCTGTCGGCGACCCGATCGCCACCGCGATCGACGCCGACGGAGTGCGAAGCAGCCTGTGGGCCGCAACTGACCCCGCGATCGCAGCCGCAGTAACCGCTGCGCTGGCCGAGAAGCGCATCTTCATCGCTGATGGCCACCACCGCTACACCACGGCACTCGCGTTCCGAGACGAGCGCAGTGCAGCGGCAGCCGCCGCCGGACTGCACCCGGTCGATGCAGCCTCCGACTTCGTGATGATGGCGTTGGTCAACATGGACGACCCCGAGCTCGTCGTGATGCCCACACACCGCGTTGCCACTCCGGTCGGTGAGCTCGACCCCGTTGCATTCTACGAGGCGCTTTCGGCGCACTTCGCCTTCGCCGACCTCCCCGCCGAGAAGCCTTGGAACGCACTCGAGACGCACGAGGAGCCCGCATTCCTCGTCAAGACGTCGGCCGACGCCGCGCCGCGAATCGCGTACCTGCGGGACGACGTCGACATCGACGCGATCATCCCGCTGGAGCGATCGCGTGCCTGGAAGCACCTCGACGTCGCGGTGCTCCAAGAACTCGTCCTCGACCCGCTGCTCGACATCCACCCAGATCGCCCCGAGACGCTCGACAGGCTGTCCTTCGTGAAGGGCGCTGAAGCCGCACTCAACCGCGCTGTAGGCAACGACGTGGTCTTCGTCTTGCGCCCCACGCGAATGGATCAGCTGCGTGCGGTTGCCCTCGCTGGCGAGACGATGCCGCAGAAGAGCACCTACTTCTACCCCAAGCTGCTCTCCGGACTGGTCTTCCGCTCCGCCGAGTAACGCCGCATGCCGGCCGCTTTGCTTTGAGCCGAGGCCTGCTGCGCTCCGCTGGGTTGCGCGCGCACTCTGGCCTACGTCCGCGCGCCTCGGCGCACGCCCACGCCTTCCACATTCCGGCCGACCAGCCGCGGGCACACCGCACCAAGCCGACACTCATCGCACAGCGGACGCTTTGGTCGGCACGTCGCGCGGCCGATCAACCACGCTGGCAGATCGAGCGTTCCTGGAGCCTCAGGACACGCAGCTGCTGCCGCGGCTTCTATCGCCTCACGCGAGTCCACGTCGACGAGGCCCGAGCGCAGGAAGACCCGGCGCACCTGTACGTCGTAGGCAACCTGGCCGCACTCGCGTCCAGTGAGATCTACGCCGAAGTGACGCGTGAGGATCTCGACGGCCATCACGGCCTTCTTGCGCCCGATGCCGTCGAACGCCGAGAGCCGCTCGGTCACGTCGATCACGCTATCGCCAGCAGGCCAGACGTTCGCGGCATCGCCACCGTACTCGTCAAGCAGCCGTCTCGCTGCCGCTGAGATCCAGCGCGGGAGTGTCTCCTTGAACCGGTGAATCATGGGCGGCTGCTGAACGGCAGCTCGTACCACCTCAGGGTTCTCTGCGAGCCAGTCGAGGCTGAGGGTGCCCAGGCGTTGCCGTAGCAGATAGGGGCCCGCCCAAGCGCGTTCGGCGGGAATCCCTTGTGTGAACAGCACACCCAGCAGATAGGCGTTTGCTGAGGACTCCAGCAGCTCGTTGGCGGCCACAGACGCGGTGAAGGCGCCTCCCGTCTGGGCGGCGCCTTCAGCCTCAAGCTCGCGCCCGTAGGCAACGAGCTCTTCGATCACGCCAGTTCGAGACGATCCCACTCAGGCAAGCGAGCGCAATTTGATCTTGTGGATCAAGACCTCGCGCTCTTCCGGAGTGTAGGCGTCCTCAAGCGCATCGTAGGCGGCAACTCTCCCCGTCAGCATGAGCGCGTATGCGATTCGATGGGCCGCCAACAAGAAGCACGCTATCGACCCGGCGACGTAGACGGCGCGTAGCACGCCAAAGATCGTCTCGGGCTCTTCGATGTAGTCGAGCATGACGCTCCTCCCAGTTCGGTTATTGCGACACAGGTCGCCTGTGGGAGTACCTTCCCCGACACCGCACAATGGTCGCGCCCAGAGCACCGATCAGCTCTGGATGCGCGGCCCGTGCGTCAGGAAGAACGCGCAGAACGTGCAACCGTCCTTGATGGCCGCGGAGCGGTCGACGGTGGCGTCGAACACAAGCTCCGGGTCGATCGTCAGCTCATAGGTCGCGCGATCGCACTGCGCGAACGCGCACTTGGTGGGGCAGTTGTCCTTGTATTCAATGCAGTGCGGACACTCGCGCTGCATGTCTTCGTCGCAACCGCGCTGTTCCCAGCACTTCGCCATACGTTTTGCCTCCTAGTTAGCGGTCGCACGATTCTACTACGGCTGCAGGAGCGCCGCACGCAGTGGCGAACACCATTCGAGCAGGTCACATGCCACCATGAACCCTTCTCAATAAGGTAGACTGCCACTCATGCCTAAACCCACCTTGAACACCCAATACGACACTGTGGTCGCCGGCGCTGGCCCTGCCGGCGTGATGGCCGCGCTGCATGCCGCTCGGCGCGGCGACGTGTTGCTCGTCGACGCCTCCCAGCTGCCGCGCGACAAGAGCTGCGGCGGCATGCTCAACGAGTACTCGCAGGAGTTCCTGTCGCGCTTTGGCGAGCTTCCTGGCGAGTCGATTCTCGAGCCACGATACGTGAACTTCCGCTACCACGACTGGGACCGGAAGATCCTCAAACCCACGGAACTAAGCTTCCTGAACGTCGACCGCCGAGGATTCGACGACTGGCTCGTCTCGCTCCTCCCCGACAACGTCACCGTTGCAGGGTCGACGAGCCTCGTGGGCTTCGAACAGGACACCGACGAAGTGCGCGTCCAGCTCAAGAACGCCGCCGACCACACTGTGTCGTGCGGCAACTTGGTTGGCGCCGATGGCCCGCGATCGAGCGTTCGCCGCAAGCTGGGAGTGGGCAGCGTCGGAACCTACGTCACGCTGCAGGACTTCTGCAAAGTCGAAGGCGACATCGAACCGTTCTTCGACTGCATTTACATGCGAGACATCGGCGACGAGTTCGCCTACGCCTATGTCGTGCCCAAGGGCGACGTCGCGATCGTTGGCTCGGTCTTCTACCCCAAAACCAAGCGCCCGTACGAGAAGCACGAGCAGGTGCTCGAACGGCTGCGGGCCGCACTGCCACTCGGCGCCTCCGAGAAGCGTGAGGCGTGGGTCGCGCTATCGGTCCGTCACCCCGGCGACGTCGTCCTCGGTAGCGGACGCGTCCTTCTGGCTGGCGAAGCGGGCGGCTTCATGTCGCCAAGCTCGGGTGAAGGAATCTCCTACGCGCTGAACACCGGCCAACTTGCAGGTCAAGCAATCGCGGATGGCACGGGCCGCAACGCCCTGTCGCGCTACCGGTCGTCTGCCGACGACATCTCGCGCAACATCGCTCGCAAGCTGCGCTGGCTGCCGTTCATGGAGTCACGCGCTGGCAAGTACTTGGCGGGCTTCGTACCGACGCCGATCGTCAGCCGCATCACCAAGGGCCTCTGAGCGCGTCTGCGCTGTCGGTCGCGGAAACACAGTGGCGCGGCCTAGCCGACGCGCTTATTCAGGTGCATCTTGCTTGGCGTCGCGTCGTACTGCCCCTGATACTTGCTGCCGAGTTCCGGGTGCCCATAGGGCCGGTCGACAGGCGTGGTCATCTGAGAGAACGATATCTGGCCGATCTTCATCCCAGGCGTGAGCACGATCGGCAGGTTGGCGACGTTCGAGAGCTCGAGCGTGAGCCTCCCCTGCCAGCCAGGATCGACGTATCCAGCCGTGGAGTGAATGAGGAGCCCCAGTCGTCCGAGAGAGCTCTTGCCCTCCAGCCGCCCTACGACGTCGTCGGGTAGCCCGATGAGCTCGTTGGTCGTTCCGAGCGCAAACTCACCAGGATGCAGCACGAACGGCTCCTCGACCGACGCTGACACCCGCTCCATGAGCCCGACCTGCTCGCGCGCCGGGTCGATGTAGGGGTAGCGTGAGTTGCGAAACACCTGGAAGTCGTCGCCCAG
Organism: Coriobacteriia bacterium; assembly: GCA_031292615.1. Lineage (NCBI taxonomy): Bacteria > Bacillati > Actinomycetota > Coriobacteriia > Coriobacteriia bacterium. The sequence goes on from JARLGT010000044.1 coordinate 4,652, forward strand.
ATGCAGGTCGACGCTTGACGGCTGGATGTCGTCGCCGTCGAGCGGGTCGACCACGATCCTCCCCGCCGATATCTCCAGTCGGATGGTTCTATCGCTGAGTACCATCTGCGCTTCCTCCCCTAAGTCACGTGGCCCGCCCGGGGATTCCCCGAGCGGGCCACGGTTCTACCTCCAACAACGAGCGCGTCTTCGCGTTCTAGGCGCACTTGCTGTAGCCGCACGAGCGGCAGACTGCGCAGCCGCTTTCGTGCTCAAGCGAACCGCCACACTCCGGGCACGCGCCCGAATGGTTGTCGAGGTTGTCGACGTGCTTGCTTACCGCAGCGACGGCCACGCCCGTCTCGGCGAACGACTCCTGGTGCTCGAGGACGATACCCACTGCGTCGGCACACGAGAGCACTTTGCCGCCCTCCGCCCAGCACGGTGAGGGGCAGCGGATGCCGCGCAGGTGCTTGGTGATTGCAGCCGGATCAACGCCGGCGCGCAGGGCGACCGACACCATCCGTGAGAGCGCCTCAGACTGCGAAGCCGCGCAACCGCCAGACTTTCCCATCTGCGTGAAGACCTCGCACATGCCGTACTCGTCCCAGTTCACCGTGACGTACAGCGAGCCACAACCGGTCTGTATCTTCTCGGTGCGGCCTTGGGTAATCGACGGACGAGGGCGCGGCTCGATCTCGCCAGCGCGAGCAAATGTCTCCTCAACAGCACCGGCCGAACTCGACTTGCCGCTCTTGCCGGTAGTCAGGACCTGGTTGTCCTTGCTGCCATCACGATAGATCGTGACGCCCTTGACGCCCGACTCGTAGGCCATGTCGTAGACTGCGCGCACGTCTTCAGAGGTTGCCGAGTTGTCGAAGTTGACCGTCTTGGATACGGCATTGTCGGTGTGCTTCTGGAACGCAGCCTGCATCCGAATGTGCCAGATAGGTGCGATGTCGTGTGCCGTCACGAACGCAGCCTGCACGTCGGCAGGAACCTCATCGATGCCATGGACCGACCCGTGGTCGGCTATGAGCTGCATTAGCTCGCGGCTATAGAAGCCGCGCTTGACGGCAATCTCCTCGAAGAGAGGATTGACCTCGACGAGGCGATCGTTGTCCATCACAGTGCGCACGTAGGAGACGGCGAACAGTGGCTCAACGCCGGAAGAGCAGTTCGCGATGATCGACAGCGTGCCAGTCGGGGCAATCGTGGTGACCGTCGCGTTGCGAATCTCGCCGCCTTCCGGCGTGTCATAGATCGAACCCTTGAAGTTCGGGAATGCACCGCGGGTCTCGGCGAGCTTGCGGGACGCCGATTTGCCCTCGGCATCGATGAAGCCCATGACCTTCTCGCCCAGCGCCACGCCTTCCTCGGTGTCGTAGCCGATGCCCATCTTGATGAGCATGTCGGCCCAGCCCATCACGCCGAGACCGATTTTGCGGTTGCCCGCAACCAACTCGGCGATCTGCGGGAGGGGGTAGTTGTTGACCTGAATGACGTCGTCGAGAAAGCGCACGCCACGATGGACGATGTCGGCGAGACGATCCCAGTCGACTTCGGGCCCGTTCTCGGTCGGCTTCACGAGGCGGGAGAGGTTGATCGATCCAAGGTTGCAGGCCTCGTACGGAAGAAGAGGCTGCTCGCCGCAGGGGTTGGTCGACTCGATCTCCCCCAACAGCGGCGTGGGGTTATCGCGGTTCATGCGATCGATGAATATGATGCCGGGGTCACCGGTCGCCCAGGCCATCTCGACGATGAGGTCGTAGACCTCACGGGCGTCCAACTCGCCGACAACGGCCTTGTCACGCGGGTTGATGAGGTCGTAGGCGGTGCCCGCCTTGACGGCCTCCATGAACTTCTCGGTCAGCGCGACAGAGATGTTGAAGTTCGCGAAGTCGCCGTCGGCCTTGCACCTGATGAAGTGCAGGATATCCGGGTGGTCGATGCGCAGCACGCCCATGTTGGCGCCGCGGCGTGTGCCGCCCTGCTTGACCGCCTCGGTGGCCTGGTTGAAGACACGCATGAACGAGACCGGGCCGCTCGAGACGCCCTGCGTCGAGCGGACCTGATCTCCACCTGGGCGTAGACGCGAGAAGCTGAATCCCGTTCCGCCGCCGGACTTGTGAATCAGCGCCGTATCGCGCACGGCACCGAAGATCGACTCCATCGAGTCTTCCACTGGCAGAACGAAGCACGCCGAGAGCTGCTGGAGCTCGCGCCCAGCATTCATCAGCGTCGGGGAGTTCGGCAAGAACTCCAGCGAAGTCATGAGGTCGTAGAAATCGCGGGCCGTCTCCGCCACCTGCGCGTCGGTGGCTCCCCAGGCGCTCTCGGCCGCCGCGATGTTCTCGGCAACGCGGACAAACATGTCCGATGGGTTCTCGAGCGGATTGCCCGACTCGTCCTTCAGCAAGTAGCGCTTCTGCAGCACCTTGATTGCATTGGGGCTCAGAATGTCATCGATGGCGCGCGAATAACCAGTCGCGCCGGTGGCTTCCGCCATTTGGTTCCCCTCTCCCTCGCCGAGCAGCCCTTGCAGGACGCACCAGTCCCGAGCCGCGCGGCGCTCGCATACACAACATATAGGTGCTCGGCTATCGTACGAGCGTACATCTAGTGCGTCAACGCGTAGATGACGAGCGGCGGCCAACTTGCGCCATACGGCTTGTGACGTAGCTCACACCCCAGAACTAGCCGCCCGGCGAACGGTGCGCTGGGCGCCAAGTCGACAGATCTCTGCAGGAAAGCGCAAAGCGCCACGTCAGGCTTGAGGGCCGGACGCGGCGCTTGGGTTAGCTGCGAGAAGCGCGCTAGACGGGCTCGACTCTTGTGACCTCGGGGAGGTTCTCCTTCAGCACGCGCTCGACACCGTTGGCCAGCGTCAGCTGAGACATCGGGCAGCCTCGGCATGCGCCCTGAAGCGCGACCTTGACGACGCCATCTTCGGTCACGTCAACGAGCTCGACATCTCCGCCGTCGGCCTGCAAGGCCGGACGAATCTTATCGAGAACCGTCTGTACAGTTGCCTTGTCCATCATCGGGACCCTCCTCATGCGGGGTTCGTGGTCTTCAACATGCAACGGGATTCGATCCCGGTGCCCTCGAATAGCGAGAAGCGTACCACAATCCTGAGTGAACGGGTCAAGTATGCGTCTGATGCGACGCGATCGGCCAGCCGGCCGCAGGAGAAACACGTTCCAAATGCACAAGAGCCGTCGGATGTGCTCAGCAGCGTTCTACTCTCCCACGGCCTACGCCGCAGTACCATCGACGCTGGAGGGCTTAACTACCGGGTTCGGAATGGGACCGGGTGTACCCCCTCCGCCATAACCACTGAGCACATCCGACGGCTCTAAACAGTCGGAATCGTATTCCGTTGTGAATGCATACACCAGGGCCTGCACCCTGAATGCTGCATAGCGCGATCACTTCTCAGAATGAGATCAAGACCTCGGCCTATTAGTACTGCTCGGCTGAACACATTACTGCGCTTACACCTGCAGCCTATCAACCTCGTAGTCTACGAGGGGCCTTACCTGGTTAACCCAGTGAGAGACCTCATCTTAGGATGGGCTTCCCGCTTAGATGCTTTCAGCGGTTATCCCTGCCGAACGTAGCTAACCAGCGGTGCCGTTGGTCGACAACTGGTACACCAGAGGTTCGTCCGCTCCGGTCCTCTCGTACTAGGAGCAGCTTCCTTCAAGTCTCTTACGCCCACGGTGGATAGGGACCGAACTGTCTCACGACGTTCTAAACCCAGCTCGCGTACCGCTTTAAATGGCGAACAGCCATACCCTTGGGACCTACTACAGCCCCAGGATGCGATGAGCCGACATCGAGGTGCCAAACCCTCCCGTCGATGTGGACTCTTGGGGAGGATCAGCCTGTTATCCCCGGAGTACCTTTTATCCGTTGAGCGACGGCCATTCCACTCTGAGCCGCCGGATCACTAGAACCCACTTTCGTGTCTGCTCGACTTGTAGGACTCGCAGTCAAGCTGGCTTATGCTCTTGCACTCTACGAACGATTGCCAACCGTTCTGAGCCAACCTTACGTGCGCCTCCGTTACATTTTAGGAGGCGACCGCCCCAGTCAAACTACCC
>JARLGT010000045.1 GCA_031292615.1 Coriobacteriia bacterium
CGCGGCGCAGTTGGTCGCGACCATCGAGACCGACTGGGACCCGTCGCGCTACCGCGACACGTACCACGAGGACCTGCTCGCGCTCATCACGCGCAAGGCCGAGGGCGAGACCATCGTCGCGCCCGAGCCAGCCGCGCCAACGGCCGAGGTCGTCGACATCATGGACCTGCTCAAGAGGAGCGTCGAAGAGGCCCGCCGAGCCAAGGCCAGCGACGCCGCTGGCGCCCAAGCCGCAGGCTAGGGCCAGCCGATGCCACTCGAGGAGTACCGCGCCAAGCGCGACTTCAGCCACACCCCCGAACCCGCAAGCGGCGAGCCCACGGGCGGCGAGGCGCTGAGCTTCGTCGTGCAGAAGCACGCCGCCCGCGCGCTGCACTACGACTTCCGGCTCGAACTCGACGGCGTCTTGATGTCGTGGGCCGTGCCCAAAGGCCCGTCGCTGGACACCCACGACAAGCGGCTTGCCGTTCACGTTGAGGACCACCCGCTGGACTACGGCGGCTTCGAGGGCACGATTCCCGCCGGCGAGTACGGTGCCGGGACGGTCGTCGTGTGGGACCGGGGCACCTGGGAGCCGCAGGGCGACCCGCACGCGGGTCTGGCGAAAGGCGACTTCAAGTTCGCGCTTCACGGAGAGAAGCTGCGTGGCCTGTGGGTGCTCGTGCGGCTCAAGCCACGCCCGGGCGAGAAGCGCGACAACTGGCTGCTGATCAAAGAGAAAGACGAGTTCGTGAGGCCGCGCGAACAGTACGACGTTCTCGCCGAGGAGCCGGACAGCGTGCTTGGCGCGTCGGAGGACGGCGGGGGGAGCGGGAAGGCTCCCTTTCCTTCGACCGTCGATCTGCAGCTGGCTACGCTGGTGGACTCGCCGCCTGAGGGCGAAGAGTGGATCGCGGAGGTCAAGTACGACGGCTATCGCGTCGCGCTCACCCTTGAGGGCGGGCGCGGGCGGGCGTTCACCCGCAGCCACGCCGAGTGGAGCGAGCGCTTCTCCGGACTGACGCGCGCCATGACCGGGCTCCCGGCCGACTCGGCGGTCATCGACGGAGAGGCGGTCGTCTTCGACGGTGACGGCGTCTCGCGCTTCGGCTTGCTGCAAAAGGCGCTGGGACCTCATCCCGAGAAGGTGGCGTACTCGGCGTTCGACCTGCTCTACCTCAACGGCTACGACCTTCGCCACCTCCCTCTCACCCAGCGCAAGGAACTCCTCAAGACCCTACTGGCCGAGCAACCCGCAACCTCTCCCGTTCGCTACGCAGACCATCTCGTCGGCGGCGGTGGGGAGTTCTACCGGCATGCGTGCCTCGCCGACCTTGAGGGCATCGTGTGCAAGCGTGCTGACAGCCGGTACACGCCGGGTCGCGGCCGCGAGTGGGTCAAGATCAAGTGTCGCCAATCGCAAGAGCTGGTTGTGGGTGGCTTCACCGAGGGAGTAGGTTCCCGCGCGGCCTTAGGCTCGGTCCTCGTCGGCACCTACGACGACGGGCGGCTCGTCTACGCGGGCCGAGTCGGCAGCGGCCTGGACGAAGCGACGGTCGCTTCGCTCCGCGCGCGCCTCGACGCGCTCGAAGTCGCCGAATCCCCGTTTGATCCCGCGCCACATATCACGGGCCACGTCGTACACTTCACGCGCCCCGAAGTCGTAATCGAAGCCGCGTTCCGCGAGTGGACGACCGAAGGAGTCCTGCGACAGCCTGTCTTCCTCGGCATCCGCGAGGACAAAGCGCCGCGAGAAGTACTCCACGAGCGGCCGGAAGCCGAGGTCGTCCTCGAAGGCCCACAGCCCAGTGACGATAGCGCGGGCGACACCGGGGGGGCCAGCGGGGATGCTCGCAGGGCCAAGACCACGGAGCGGGCCGCGACGATTGCCCGAGAACCCGTCCCCGCAGGCCCCCCCGGTGTCGCCCGCGCGGACGTGATCGGCGGCGCGATCTTGGGCGTGAAGATCACGAATCCGGACAAGACGCTCTTCCCCGACTCGCCGGCTTTCACGAAGCTCGATTTCGCGAGCTACTACGCCGCGATTGCACCACTCATGCTGCCCGAGGTCGGCGACCGATTGCTGACGCTGTTGCGCTGCCCGACCGGGCACGGCCGAGGCTGCTTCTACCAGCGCCACCCGGACTCGGGCCTCTCTACGCACATTCACCGCCTCAAGCACGCAATCAAGCACAATGAGTTTGAGTTTCTCTACGTTGACTCGGCCGAGGGGTTGGTCGCGCTCGCGCAGATGGGTGCGGGCGAGGTCCACACGTGGCTGTCGCGCATCGACGCGCCCACTCGGCCGGACCGCATCTGCTTCGATCTCGATCCCGGTCCCGACGTCGAATGGCCGCAGATTCGCGCGGCTGCGCTGATGGTACGCGACGAGTGCGAGGCGCTCGGATTCTCGGCGTTTCTGAAGTCGACCGGAAGCAAGGGGCTTCACGTAGTGCTGCCTGTTGAACCGGTATGGGAGTTCGAGCGCGTTCGCGCGTTTTCCAAGGCGATCGTCGACCGGCTCGTCGGGCGCCACCCCGAGACGCTCGTGGGCAAGATGGCGAAGGACGCTCGGGGCGGGCGCATCTTCTTCGACTACCTGCGAAACGCCGAAGGAGCGAGCGCCGTAGCGCCCTACTCGACGCGCATGAAGCCCGGGCCCTCCTGCGCCGTGCCACTGGCGTGGGACGAGCTGACCGACGCACTCGACATTCGATCGTTCACGCCCGCGCGGGTGCTTCAAAGAGCTGCAGGCGGCGTCGACCCGTGGAGTGAGATCGCGGACGCAGCGATCGGAACCAAAGTCCTGCAAGCCGCCGAGAAGTCGCTTGAGAAGTGAGAGCCGTCTGGCGCTACGCGTGATCCTCACCGTGCGCCATCGGCTGCGCCCCGGCCGCACCCCGTCTCGCAGCGGCAGCGCCGCTAGCTGAGTTCGCGCACCTTGCGCGCAGCCGCGTCGGCCATGTCTTGGCCCACAACGAGGCGCAGCGCGCTGACGAGGTTGTCGGCGATCGACTCCAGGTCGCAGCGCTCGAGGGTCTCGGGCGTCTTGCCGATGCGCTTGCTCTCCACGTCGACGGAGACAGCCGCCAGCACCGTCCCAATCACGGGGCGAAGCGTCTCCTCGACTCTCTGTGCTAGGAGGTTAGGCACGGTCGTCCTCGGCTGGGGCGGGAGGTGCAACGACATCGATTACTGGAGGAGCGCTCGTGACCTCGACCAAGTAGTGCTTCATTCCAGAACGAACGGTCCAGAAGTACGCAGCGAGCAGCACCATCGCAACAATCACCAGCACCTCGCTCGCCAGCTGCGTCTGGTCTAGGGTCAGATCGACGACGAAGTTGGTGCCCCACTCGGCAAGCGCCGAGGCAGCAAGGCAGATCACGGCGAGGACCACGAGGCCGATGCGCTCGGCAACGGCACCGCCGAGGGCCAGCTTGCGTACTCCGAGCGCCTCGACTAGCAAGATCACTGCGACCAGCAGGCCCAAGAGGCTGAGCACGATGTGTACGCCGAAGGCGGCCGGCGTGAAGCGGCCAGCAGCAAAAGCCTGGCCGGGAATCGCGAATACGGCCAGCGCGACGGGAGCAAGTACTCGCGCAACACGCCTCATGTGAGCTTCCTTCTTGAAAGATGGCGAAGCGCTGGGGCGGCGCAGCCAACGCGTTCACGCCCAACGAGGGTGTTATCGGCATCCCAAGCGGCTGCTTCAACCTATGTTGTGCCTACATTGTGACGCACGTCACAAGCGGAATGTGAGGAATCCCCGCTTACCAACCGGTCATCTACCCGCGTTCGTCACGAAGGCGCCGGAAGAAGGCGCGCAGCAGTTCCGCCGATTCGTCGACCAGCACTCCCGCAGTGACCTCGAAGCGGTGGTTCAGCCGATCGTCGCTGCTGAGGTCGTAGAGCGTGCCCAAGGCACCGGCCTTGGGGTCTGGAGCTGCGTAGACACACCGCGCGATGCGCGCCTGGTGCATGAGCCCCGCGCACATGGGGCACGGCTCGAGCGTGACGTAGACCGTGCAGTCCGAGAGCCGCCAACGCTCGAGCTTCTGCGAGGCCTCACGAATCGCGAGAAACTCCGCGTGCCCGGCTGGATCGTGGTCGACCTCGCGCCGATTGTGCCCCGCCGAGACCACCGCACCATCGCACACGACGACCGCGCCGATCGGCACTTCACCAATCTGCTCGGCGAGCCGGGCCTCGGCAAGCGCCATTGCCATGTAGACGTCGTCGTTGTGCACGGAACTCCTCACGGACAGTGGGCACGCCACGCGCGCCTGACGCTCAGTCTAGCGAATGGGGGTACGTCGCGAAGGCGGGAACGCTGGCGGCCTGCAGGGTGGCGCCCTCGGCCGCAGGCACTGGCCGAGAAAACGCCGCTAGCCGAGTTCGATGGCGCCGAGGGCCTGCCCGGCGGCCACGAGCTCGACGAGCTGCTTCTCGGCCGCCGAGAACGCCTCGGCGGCGTCGCAGCAAGCGCCGGGGAGTGGCGGCATCGTGACGACGCTCGCCACCGAGCGAAGCGGCTCGGTGCCGCAGACGGGTCCGGCGCCCTCGTGTGCGACTGCCTGCGCGATCGCCCGCATGGTCGAAACGGCCGCAGTCGACCCCGTTCCCGGCATTACGACCGCTAGGCGACTGCCCTCGGGCCGTACGAGCAGGTCGGTGAGTCGCAGCAGCGACGTGACCACCGACACGACGCGCAACAGAGTGCGGTCGCCGAGTGCGGGATCGAGATCGTAGGCCGACTGCAGGCCGGCAATCTGGATCAGCGCAAGCGAGATCGGCCCGCCGTCGCGGGCGGGATTCGCACACAGGTCCTCGATAGCTTGCTCTGCAACTGCGCTCAGGGGTAGACCGGTCTCGGCGTCATGGATATCGGCGCCCAGCGCCTCCGCTGTAGAGTCTGCCGTGTTTCGCAACAGCGCGATGTGAGGCGCCAGCACCCAGGAGCGGCGAGCCTCCATCGCTGACGCGAGCAACGCAACGTGCTTCTCGTACTGGTCGCGGCGAAGATTTCCCTCGCGTGGATCACTCTCAGCGACTAGCTGCGCGAACACGGGGTCTAGCGCATAGAACTCGAGCGAAGCGGCGAGCGCGAGGCGGTCCTCATCCGAGAATGCGGCCGTGTCCGAGGCCAGCATCTCTCGAAGCGTGGCCACAATTGCGCGCATGTAGGCGGTGACATGCGTGCCAGTGTCGATGTCGGTGAGCTGTCCCGCAACGATGCGGTCCTCGACATCGCGCCACCAGCGGACGTGGTGCATCTCGTCGGCCCGCATCGCGGCGAAGAGCGCGCGTAACTCGTCATCCTTGGTGGTCTCGGCAAACACGCCGTACAGATCGATTGCGAGCGTCTCGAGATCAACGCATGCTGCGAGCAGTTCGCGCATAGCAGAACTCCTCTAGGTCCCCGGAACCCGTCGGTACCCACGTTAGCGGAGTTCACGCCCCGCACCAAACGTATGCGCAAACCGACGGCGTTGGGAGCTATGCAGACGGAGACGCCTCGGAGCGAGCCGCACGACGCTGTTCGCGGCGATGCAGCGAGCTTGGGCGAATGAGCTTCGCGTCGTAACCCGTCGAACGCATCGCTTTGACGATGGTCCGCGGACCGATCTTGTGCTCGTCGTAGAGCACCGACACGATGCCCAGCGAGCGAACCGCGACGACGTCGGCAACGCCGGCGAGCATGCGCAGCACAGCTTCGAGCAGAGAAGCATCGCTCTCGCTGGCGAGACTGGTGGTGTTGATGTGGATGGCTTGCATGGCGACTCCTCGGCGAACTGCGGCACGATCGTGTCGCAAGCGGATGGGCTAGGTGCACTCATCCGGGCCGGGCTGTCCACGCGTCCGCGAGCACGCGCCTGAGTACTCGAGCCACCACGCGCCGGCCTGCGATGGATTCGAACCAGCACTCGCCTCGGCAAGCCCAACACTTTGGGCGCCGAGCACACTGGCGATACCGGCGGCCGTGGCGATCGCACTACCAGTTCGCTTGCTCGATGCCGCCGTCTTGTGGCCGAGCAGATCCTGCGTCGCGACTCGAGCTGCGGGCAGATGAGCCGCGTGAACCGTCGCTCCGCCAAGATTGGGGGGCGCTGCGACTGCGGCGCCCGCAGCCGGCCCGAGAATCGCGGCAGAGGCGACCGCCGCCGAGGCCGCGAACAGTGCGAAGCCGGCAACAACGCGGTTGCAGCGCTTCTGACTCTTCGCCATGTGCGGCCTCCTCTCGGCGGATTCTCGGCTGGCTCCTTGGCCAGCAGACTAGCTAACTGGTCTGACATCCAGATTCCCCGGAAACGGTGTGACCGGCATCGTCCCAACGTGGCGATTCCATGTACTACTTGTGACGTACGCCATGGCGGCGAGTTGCCCGAACAGGCGGTATACTCTCCCCTGCTGCGCCGTGTGGAGGGGTGGCAGAGTGGTTGAATGCCCTGGTCTTGAAAACCAGTAGGCGCGCAAGCGTCTCGTGGGTTCGAATCCCACCCCCTCCGCCATCGCACCCCCCTTGACCAGCGGCTCCTCAGTTCGTGTCGGCAGCGGCGTACAACACATCGGGCGCGCAACCGGGGCCCCGGCATCTGCCGGGGCCCCGTCATGTCACCTTGCCCGCGTGCTTGGCGCTACTTGACGACAACCTTCTGCTTGGGTGTCAGGCCTGCGCCGTCGAACGCCGTCGCCGCCGCGCTCCAGCGGTAGTAGGTCGTGCCCTTCTTCTTGGCCGAGAACGCCTTGGACGCCTTGCCCGAGGTGCTTGTCGCCAGCCTGTAGAGGTTCGACCACTTCTTGCCGTTGGAGCTCTTCTGCAGCCACACTGCCACGCCGGCGACAGCCCCGCGTGGGTCTGAGAGCGTCACCGCAAGCGTGAACTTGGCAACGCCCTTCTTGCGCTTGTAAGACAGCGCCGAACTGCTCGGCGAGCGCTTCATGGTCAGAGACAGCCGCTGTGGGGTGAGTACCGCATCGACGGTAGTAGTGCTCTCGTGGACGGAGAAGGTCGAACTGGAGCTGTAGAAGTAGGGCGCCGAGACCGTCGCCGTCTGCTCGCCCGCGGCCACGCTTGGAATCGAGTACGTGCCGTCAGCTGTGGTGCCTCCGGTTGGCCCCGAACTGAGCGTCACCGTCGCTCCGGGCAGCACGCCGCCGCCGAGCTCGCGCACGGTTCCGGTTATAGCCCCAACATTCTGCGGCAGCCATGTGACGCCCGTACCATGGGCGAGCCACCAGTCAATCGTCTGGCTCGCCGCCGAGCCAGGCTCTAGATCGAGCCAGTTGTAACGGATGTCGACATACCCGAATGGCACGCCGTGCAGCGACGAGATATCGCTGATCTGGTTGCCGTTGAGTCCCAGGTACGAGAGGTTGGTCAGGCCCTCCAGCGGCGTGGGGTCAGTTATCCGGTTGTAGCTCACGTCGAGGTTCGTGAGGCTGGCGTTGAGGCTGGCCAGCGGCGTGAGGTCGCTGATCTCGTTGTAGGGGAGCACCGCACTCGAAAGATGAGTGAGGCTGCCCAACGGCGTAATCGTGGTGATCTCGTTCCCCCAGAGGTCGAGCCACGTTATGTTGGCCGCATTCTCAAGGCCGTCCAATCGCTTGATGCCGTACCCCTCGAGTTGGAGCCCTGTGATTGTGGCGAGGTCCGACGAACGTATCTCCTCGGGCATGGGCTTGCCAATCATGGCGCGAATGGCCGCGTCCAGACCGGGGTCAGGGAAGGTGACGAACGGGCTCGAGGCTGAGGCGTCGAATACCTGCCAGTTCGAACCGTCCTTGCCCGCCCACACTACGTGGTCGCCGGAGACCTCCGGCCACGTCAAGCCGCCCACCGAGGCACTGAGCGTCGTCGCCTCAGACTCGCCAATCTTCTGCGTGAAGACCCGGCCGCTGCCGTACCAGACGATGCGGTCGCCCGAGACCTGGGGGTTTTGGTCGTCGTTGTATGTGCCGTACGTGAGCTGCGTCACGGAGATATCTCCGGACTTCCACGTGTAGATGTGCCATGCCACCCCGTCGTAGCCCTGCCACACCACCCGGTCGCCCGAGACCTGTGGATTCGAGTTGTTCAGCACAGGGGACGCCAGCAGTGTCGCCGAGGTGTCGCCGGCCGCCCACGTGTAAATCTGGCTCTGTGACCCGTTTGAGCCTGTCCACACCGCGCGGTCGCCCGAGACCTCGGGGGCCTGACCATTCCCCGTCACGCTCGTGAGCATCGACGGGGCGAAGTCCCCCGACTTCCACGTGTAGATCTGATCGTGCGCGCCGTCCCAGCCTTCCCAGGCCACGCGGTCGCCCGAGACCGCCTGGTTGCTGCTGCTCGAGGCGCTTGTCGTAAGCGTCGTGGCCGAAGAATCTCCGACCTCCCACGTATAGGTCTGACTGTGCGTGGCGTCGGTGTAGCCCTGCCATACCACGCGATCGCCCGAGACCTGTGGGACGAGGTGGAGGTGTGCCCCTGTCGTGAGCGTCGTCGGCAAGGAATCGCCGACCTTCCACGTGCAGATCTGGGTGATGTTGGGGTCGACCTCGGTATCCCACACGACTCGATCACCGGATACGGCCGGCCCCTCGCTGTCACGTGGAGCGGACGTGAGCGTCGTCGGCGCGGAGTCCCCGGTCTTCCACGTATAGATCTGCAGGTTCGCGCCGTCCGAGCCGTACCACGCTACCCGGTCGCCCGAGACCCACGGATCCTGATTCGGGTTGTCTCCCGATGTGAGTTGGTTCACGGTCCAGCCGGGAGGTGCGGCAAACGCGTGGACGGCGGTCGCGCAACACAGAAGTAGCACAGCGGCTGCGATGGCGAATGAAGCGATGCGCTTCGTTCTCATGACATCAGCTTCCCCTCACTGAGTGCTGAGGGAGACAAGAGGTACGGAGTCGAGACTGCGTCGCGTGCGTGACGCCTGGTGCCCCCCAAGGCGAATGGCGCTAATACGAATATGTACCCGCATTGCCTCTCGTGTCTTGTGGCGCTTGCCGCATCGCAGGACTCGAATCCCACACGTTCGCACGGGCACAAAGCCGCCCCCTATCGGCCCCGGTCGGCGTCTGTGCTTGCTCCGCCCCGGACGCGGGAATGCAAGAATGTCGTGTGTTTTACGTACATCGGAGGGCGTACGGATGACCCGCCGAGGGCTACTTCGAGCCATCTCATGCGTGCTAGTGATCGTCCTGTTGCAGCTGTACCTCGCTGCAGTGGCGACTGCCGCGCCTTTGAAGGCGCGCCCTCAGATGGCGCTGGGGTTCGATGACGCACCTCAGGCATCCGGGCCGCTACTGCTCATACTGCAACAGAAGGGCGTCAAGGCCACCTTCTTCATGATCGGCGAGCTCGTTGACGCGGATCCGACGCAAGCGCTCTCGATCGCCTCGGCGGGGATGCTCATCGGCAACCACTCCTACGACCACCCACACTTCGTCGACGCGACGGCCGACGAGATCTACGCCAACCTCCTGCACGCGCAGATCTCCATTCAAGCAGCAACCGGCGTCACTCCCCATTGGTATCGCTCGCCGTTCTTGGACTACAACAGCGCGTACGACACGGTGCTCCCGGAACTTGGACTGCAGATCTCGTGGCCGACGATCAATCCCAAAGACTGGAACGGCACCGCGCCCCAGGACATCATCAACCTCGTTCGCGACCAGGAGGCCGCCGGAGGCGTGGTCGAGCTTCACGACCAGAGTGACGCCACCAACACTGTCGAAGCGCTCCCCGGGCTTATCGACGGGCTGCGCGCGGATGGGTTCGACCTCGTGACGCTCGACGATATCGGGTTCGGTGCGATTGAAGGCGCCGCGACGCAAGTGGATGGCTCGGCCGTGAGTGGAGCGCTCGTGACCGCGTACGACTCCAACGGCAGCCCAGTTGCGACCGCCTCAACCGGAGTGGGTGGCGGGTACCGAATCGCTCGGCTGGCGGCGGGGCCGTACCGCATCGGCTTCTCGGCAGTAGGTCACTTGATGCGGTTCTACGGCGGTGCCAGCGATCTGGCACACGCCACGCCCGTAGCAGTGAGCGCTGACTACACGATCGCGGGAGCAGGCGTTGCGCTCCCAGTTATCGACACGACGCCGCCCTCGACCTCGATCTCGCCGTCGCTTCCGGCCGGCTGGGTCAACCACTCCGTGTCAGTCAGCATGGTCGCTACCGATGGGCCGCTCGGCTCTGGGGTGTCCGCGACGCACTATCGGCTCAACGGCTCGCCGGCCGCGACGTACACCGCCCCGGTAGTTGTCGCCGCCGAGGGCACAAGCACGCTCGAGTACTGGTCGGACGATGTCTCGGGCAATGTCGAGACGCATGCGCTCGCCGACGTGCGAATCGACAAGACCCCGCCGCGCCTGTCTCTGAGCGCCGGTGGCTCCTTTGTGGGCGCGGCCACAATCGAAGCGAGCGCAAGCGACTCGCTCTCCGGCCTTGCCGACGTGAAGATGGGGCTGGACGCAGGTCCGCTGGCGAACACATCGCATCTCGTCGCCAGCGGCGTCGGTGCGCACACGATTCACGCGCGCGCCTATGACCTCGCCGGCAACCAGCAGGACGCAAGCGTCGCGGTCACCATCCTCGCACCGCCTACCCCCGTGACTCGCAACACGACCACGAAGCTCGTAGTTCCGACGACCGTGAGGGGAACCAGGGCGTTCAAGATTTCGGGCACGGTGTCCCCAGCCGAGGCGCCCGGCACCATCTCGATCAAGGTCACGCGTTTTCGCGCCGGCAGGTGGCGAAACTGGGCCACAGCCAGGGTCGCAATCTCGGGCGGACGTTTCTCCTACTGGTTCAAGCCTCGGTACAAAGGCAGCTGGCACTTCATCGCGTCGTACTCGGGCCGCGTCGTTGGCCTGACGACGTACCGGGGCTCGTCGAGCGGGACCAAGCGCGTCGCAGTGAAGTGACCATCACTCGGCGTTCAGTTCTGAATCGAAGCTTCGCCATCGATGGTCAGGCCGTCGCCACCACGCGTGGGTCGCGGGTCCGCAGCGTCACAGCCAAGTGCCTACCGCAGACGAATGCGGGATCCAATCGCGACAGACACGCCCTTCTTGGCATCCCGATACTGCACGTAGACGTACTTGTATCCCTTCTTGGCCGTGCCCCCGTACTTCTTGCTAGTTAGAGACCATCGCGTACTGGTTCGCCGATAGGTCTTCCAAGTGGTCCACTTCCTGCCGTTGTCCGAGAACCGCATGCTACTCACTTTGGCCAGAGGATCGCTCGCGTACAGGTAGAGCGTCACGTACGCGGAGTGCGTAGTCTTGGCCCCGCGGTTGATCTTGATCGTTCCTCTGGGCCGCGCCATGAGGCTGCCCACGAAATACGAAGCGTGATTCACAGTGAAGGTGGCTCTGCCGTTGGCGACTGGCACCTGCGTCTCGTTGGCCCACGCCGTACCCGACTCCTCGAGCGACTGGATCTGCAACCAGTAACCGTCCAACGCGTCACCGACGAACAGTGAGACCGTCACGCCGCGACTGAATGAGAGATCAAGGCCCGGGATGCCCAATCTGAGCGTCGCAACCGGGTTTCCTGCCAGATCTGTCGTCGGCGTACTCCCGTCCACCGAGAACTCCGAGCCCGTCATCTTGTAGAAGGCAAACTCGCCCCCTCCTTGTCGCGTTACTACGGTGTCTGCTGGGAAAGTCACGAGCGTGTGAGTGGTCGCGATGCTCCAGTCCCGCTCGATTGTCACCTGCTGCGCCAACGCGGTGTTTACTACCGTGACGCCTTTGGAGCCTGGAAGGAGCCCGTTGATGTCGTCTGCATGCAGCTCCCGGGTGTTGCCGAGCTTGTCGGTTAGGAACATGTCCCAGACAACCCAGACGCCCTCCTTCGCCCCTTGGGGCAGAACCACCGACGCTTGGTAGATGCCGTCCATATCCGTCCCAGAAACGCGCTTGAGATTGAAGGTCGTGTACTGCGAACCGATGAGCGGTTGTAGGTACAGCACGGAGCTGTAGGGTCCGTCCCACGCCGTACTGACACCAGCCTGTGTGTCGGTGAGTTCCACGGTGAGTGTCAGTGTCTGGGGCTGCGAGTCCGTGTCGATCGTTTGCGGGCTGATATCGAACGAAGTAATCAGCGGCGCGGTCGAGTCCGAATGGGTTGCCGTGTTGTTCACGTTTGCGGCACCCGCTCCGAACGAGCTGTTCAAGTCTGCGGCCGTGAGTTCCTTCGTGTTCTGCAGCTTATCGATAAGGTACAAGTCCCAGACGGTCCAGACGCCCTGTGTGGCACCGCGCCGCAGTACGGCTGTCGCCTCGTACTGCCCGTTTCGGTCATCCCCGGAGACCCGCTTCAGTAGGAGGGTGACGTACTGGCTACCAGATGGCGCTTTTAGGTAGAGCACCGTGTTGTACTTGCCATCACCGACGGTGCTCACGCCAGATTGGTTGTCGGTGAGCGTCATCTTGACCGTGACGGTCTGATCCTGCGACTCCGTGTTGACCGTCTGCGGCGTGAGACTGAAGGCCGTGATATTGGGCGCGACGGAGTCATCGTCGGCGGCGGTGTTAGTCACGTTCGCGACGCCCGCACCGAACTTGGCCTCCAAGTCCGCCTTCCTTAGATCCCGGGTGTTCCCGACCTTGTCGATGACGAAGAAGTCCCACACAGTCCAGACGCCTTTCGTACTGCCCCGTGGAAGAACCATCGTGGCCTGATAGACCCCATTGAGCTGGGTTCCCGAGACCCGCGTCGGCAGGGCAGTCACGTACTGCGTGCCTGAAGGAGCCTTGAGGTAGAACACCGTGTTGTAGCCGCCGTCGTTGGCTGTGCTCACCCCGGACTGGTCATCGGTGAGCGTCACCGTCAGCGTGATCGTCTGGTCCTGCGACTCGGTGTTGACCGACTGCGGAGTGAGACTGAAGGCTGTGACACTGGGTGGTGTCTGGTCCTGGGCCGCAAGGGCGGCAGACGGCCCGAGAGCGGCACCCGCTAGTGCCACGGCCAGCGCGCAAGCAAGTATGCAGCGCTTCATACGGCAATCCCCCATTCACAATCGCCGTTGTCCTTCGTGCGCGTTCTCTGTCCTCCTACCCGCCTCTGGCAATCAGAGAACGTCGGATGCCTGAGATTCGACTCACCTCGCAGAACGACTGCGAGCACCGTCGACGTGAACCAAACGAGTCAGGACGCACAAGGGGACGGGCATCGCTGCCCGTCCCCCATCGTGCGCTGACTCGAAGTTCTCGAGCTCAGTTGTACCTAGAACTACTTGAGCTTCGGATCGTGCGCATCACCCGTGTGCTCGAGGCCACTGGCGCCAGATCCAGCGCAAGCAAGGCAATCGGCCTCAGTCCAGTTGGCGCCGCCAGTTGTCAGCGTGTGCTGATCGACGGTGCTGAGCGGACCCATACCACGCGGGGTGAGATTGGTGCCGACCGTCGGCGTCATCAGGCGCGCGTTCGGATCCAGATACGGAGCCGGGTCTGCGACCGACGTGGCCGTCTGGGTCACGCCGCCGATGGTCACGGTGTACGTGCCGTTGTAGCTGTTGACCAGCAGGCGCGGACGCGTCCAGCCGTGCGGAAGGCCGATGTGGCAGCTGACGCAGTCGGCAGCACCATTGTTCAGGTCCCAGTGGTGGCTAGCGTGCGCCGTGTTGCTGTCGTTGCCGATGCCCGTGGCGTTCGTGAAGGTGAACCCATGGCTACCAGAGGAGTAGTTCCCGACCGCGTACGCGTTGTTGAAGTCGAAGAGCTTGTGGCACTTCGAGCAGATAACGGCGTTCGCGGTGCCGGGCTGACCAGCGTCGGCAAGACCCTGGGCGGCCATGCTGGTGACTATGGAGGCGGGGCTCAGCGCTCCGGTGAAGGCCGGGATACGCGGGTTGACCCCTACCTGGCTCGCGCTGTAGCTAGGAGTACCCGTGCGCACTGCGATACCGCTCATCGTGTAGTGCGAGTTGACCGCCATGTCATACGGCGCGGGGTAGTTCGGGTCGATGCCCCAGTTCTGGGCAGCACCATGAGGACCAGCGGCGTTCAGGCCGGTGTGGCAGTCCTGGCAGGTGATAATCGAGTTCCAGCCTACCGCCGTATTTGCGCCCGCGGGGGCGTCGACGGTGGCGCTCGGGTCCTGCGACCAGAACACGTTGGTCGTCGGCAGTGACCAAGTGCTGGTCACGACCGCCGAGGAGGTGTCCTTGAGCGTGACGCCCTGGCTACCATCGAACTTGGACTTGGCACCGAAGCCGTTGAAGCTGGTGGTGTTGTGACCAGAAGCGGTGGCGGTGTTGGTGTCAAAGCCGTGCGCGGCGTGTACACCGGCGTGGCAGTCGACGCACGACTTGGCCGAA